>NZ_JBGLYK010000006.1:0-77491 GCF_047304025.1 Pseudomonas sp. Pseusp97
GCCTGGGCGACCATCGGCATCTGCGCGCGGCCGATGCCGAAGCCGGCCCAGGTCAGGCCGTCGGGGATGTTGTCGGCCATGGCCTTCATGGTGGTGGTGTCGGCCGGGGCGCCCCACGGGATGCCGAGGCAGATCTGGATCAGCGGGTCTTCCAGCAGGCCTTCCTTGAGCATCTGCTTGGCGAACCAGAGGTGGCCGGTGTCGAAGATTTCCAGCTCGGCCTTCACCCCCAGCTCGGTGATGCGCTTGGCGCCGGCGCGCAGCTGGGCCGGGGTGGAGACGTAGATGAAGTCGCCGTCGCCGAAGTTCAGGGTGCCGCAGTCCAGGGTGCAGATTTCCGGCAGCAGTTCCTCGACGTGCTTGAGGCGCTCCAGCGGGCCGACCAGGTCGGTGCCGGCGCCGAACTCCAGCGGCTGCTCGCCCTGGCCGATCTGCAGGTCGCCGCCCATGCCGGCGGTGAGGTTGATGATGACGTCGGTGTCGCTCTCGCGGATGCGTTCGACCACTTCGCGATAGAGGTTCACGTCGCGGCTGGGCTTGCCGGTCTGCGGGTCGCGGACGTGGCAGTGGGCGACGGTGGCGCCGGCCTTGGCGGCCTCGATGGCGGCGGCGGCGATTTCCTTCGGGGTGACGGGAATCGCCGGGTGCTTGCCGACGGTGTCGCCGGCGCCGGTCACCGCGCAGGTGACGATCACTTCATAGTTCACGGTGGCAGTCCTTCTTCGGGTCGAACGAACCCGCTGCGCGCCGGGCGACGCGCACGGAGTTACTGGTAGTGGGTTACTTCAGCGAGGCCTGGACGGCGGCGAGGCCGTCCTTGCCGTCGAAGGTGGTCACGCCCTCGAGCCAGGCCTTGAGCGGCTCGGGGTTCTGTTTCAGCCAGGCCTTGGCGGCGTCCACCGGCTGACTGCGGTCGAGGATCGGCACCATCACCTGGCTCACCTGCTCGCTGGTGAACTTGAGGTTGTGCAGCAGCTTGGCGACGTTGCCGCACTGCTCCTGGTAGCCGCCGGCAGTCATGATCGAGACGGTGGCGGAGCCTTCGTCGGGACCGAACACGTCGTCGCTGCCGGTGAGGTATTTCATGTCGATCTGCAGGTTCATCGGGTGCGGCTTCCAGCCGAAGAACACCACCCACTGCTGGCGCTTGATGGCGCGCTTGACCGCGGTGAGCATGCCGGCCTCGCTGGACTCGACGATCTGGAAACCCTTCAGGCCGAACTTGTCCTTGGCGATCATGTCCGCGGTGATACGGTTGGAGCCGCTGCCCGGCTCGATCAGGTAGATCTTGTTGCCCAGCTTGTCCTTGAACTTGGCGATGTCGGCGAAGGTCTTCAGGCCGCCGTCGTAGACGTACTTCGGCACGGCGTAGGTGGACTGCGCATCGGGCAGCGTCGGCGGGGTAATCACGTCGATCTGCTGCTTGTCGAGGTAGGGTTTGGCCACCGGCTGCATGGTCGGTTGCCAGTAGCCGAGAAAGACGTCGAGCTGCTTGTCGGCCATGCCGGCGAGGATGATCTGCTGCGAGGCGCTGGTCTGCTTGACCTTGTAGCCCAGGCCGTCGAGCACGGCCTCGGCCACGGCACTGCTGGCCACCACGTCGGTCCAGTTCACCGTGCCCATGCGCACGTTCTGGCACTGGGCGGGCTCGGCGGCCCAGCTGCTGCCGGCGGCGAGCATGAGCGCGGCACAGCCGAGCGCTTGGATCGATAGCTTCATGACTTCTCCCTCAAGGCCTTTGCGGCGTTGGTTATCGTTGTTGTGTGTCATGCGGCCCCTCACGGGGGGCTGTGTGATCAAGTTACGCAGCTGCGGGGCTGGTGAATCGCACTGCGGCGACCAGCTCTTGCACAGCAGCGACCTCCCCGATTGCCAGGGCGACGTCCCTGGTTCATAAGGGTGGGCACGCTGCCATCAAGCCGCCTTCAGGACGCACGGTACCCGCCATGTCCCAAGACTTCTGGTTCCTGCTGTTGCCCGGTTTTTCCGTGATGGGTTTCGTCTCCGCGGTGGAGCCGCTGCGGGTGGCCAACCGCTTTCGCGGCGAGCTGTATCGCTGGCACCTGATGAGCCTGGACGGCGGCCCGGTGCTGGCCAGCAACGGCATGTCGATGAATGCCGACAGCGGCCTGGAAGCGCTGCGCGAAGGCGACACGCTGCTGGTGGTGGCCGGCTTCGAACCGCTGCGCGCCTGCACCCCGGCGCTGCTGCACTGGCTCAAGCGCCTGGATCGCGAGGGCGTGACTCTGGGCGGCATCGACACCGGCAGCTTCGTGCTGGCCGAGGCAGGATTGCTGCAGCGCCAGCGCTGCACGGTGCACTGGGAGGCGCTGGAGGCCTTCCGGGAGACTTATCCACAGGTGCAGGCGACCCAGGAACTGTTCGAGATCGACGGGCCGCGCATCACCTCCGCCGGCGGCACCGCGTCCATCGACCTGATGCTCGACCTGATCGCCCAGGCCCATGGGCCGGAACTGGCGGTGCAGGTGTCTGAGCAGTTCGTGGTCGGACGCATCCGCACCCGCCAGGACCACCAGCGCCTGCAGATCGCCAGCCGCTACGGGGTGAGCAACCGCAAGCTGGTGCAGGTGATCGGCGAGATGGAGCGCCATACGGAGCCGCCGCTGACCACGCTGGAACTGGCCGAGTGCATCCAGGTGACCCGGCGCCAGCTGGAGCGCCTGTTCCGCCTGCACCTGAACGACACGCCGTCGAACTTCTACCTCGGCCTGCGCCTGGACAAGGCGCGCCAGCTGCTGCGCCAGACCGACATGAGCGTGCTGGAAGTCGGCGTGGCCTGCGGCTTCGAGACGCCCTCGTACCTGTCGCGCAGCTACCGGGCGAAGTTCGGCGTGTGCCCGAGCCAGGACCGGGTGGGGTTGCGCAAGGTGGTGGCCAAGGCTTGAAAACCCTGTCGTAGCGGGTCCTGCTCGTGATCGCGCGCATAGCGCGCTTCTAAAGGGAACTCCACTGCCCGATCGACCTTGTAGGAGCGAGCTTGCTCGCGAACCGCCCAGCTACGGTACTGCCGGTGAATTCTGTTCGCGAGCAAGCTCGCTCCTACGAAGAGCAATGGCTCCGTGCAATCCTGTAGGGCGCACAACGCCTAAGGATTATGCGCCCTACACGTCTGAATAGCCGAGGCCGATTCTGTAGGAGCGAGCTTGCTCGCGAACCGCTCAGCTACGGGACTGCCGGTGAAGTCTGTTCGCGAGCAAGCTCGCTCCTACGAAGAGCAATGACTCCGTGCAGCGATTGGCAATATCTGTGGGATTGCCGTCATTTACCCTGCAAAGGACCGGGCGGAGTATGGACACCAGACACCCAACCCCTCACTGCCCCTGGAGACCACCATGAGCGAAGCCCGTCCCCCGCTGCCGCCCTTCACCCGCGAAACCGCCATTCAGAAAGTCCGCCTCGCCGAGGACGGCTGGAACAGCCGCGACCCGCATCGCGTCTCGCTGGCCTACACGCCGGACAGCCGCTGGCGCAACCGCGCGACATTCGTCCAGGGCCGTGAGCAGATCGTCCAGTTCCTCACCGGCAAGTGGGTGCGCGAGCAGCACTATCGGCTGATCAAGGAACTCTGGGCTTTCACCGAGAATCGCATCGCCGTGCGCTTCGCCTACGAGTGGCACGACGACTCGGGCAACTGGTTCCGCTCCTACGGCAACGAGAACTGGGCCTTCGACGAGAACGGCCTGATGTTCGAGCGCCACGCCTGCATCAACGACCTGCCGATCAGCGAGGACGAACGCCTGTTCCACTGGCCGCAGGGCCGCCGGCCGGACGATCATCCGTCGTTGAGTGAGCTGGGGCTGTAGAAGCTTATCCACAGGGACGCCCGTAGGATGGCGTGGAGCGAAGCGATACCCATCGATTACCGGCAAGTCCGCTGATGGGTATCGCAAGCTCCACCCATCCTACGAATGAGCGTCCCGGGGACGGTGGGAGCGCCCAACCGTAGGGCGCATAACGCGCCGGCGGATAACCTGTTCCAGGTTGTTCGCCCTACGATCCAGCCAGCCACGCACGGCGCTCCCGTAGGAGCGGACCTTGTCCGCGAAAGGCGCCCGGAGGGCGCCCTCGATGTCAGGCCGGAACGGCCCGGGCGGGCGTAGTGGAAGAAATGCGGCTGTCTTCCAGGATCATCGCCGCCGCACGCTCGCCCAGCATGATGCAGGGCGCGTTGGTGTTGCCGCTGATGAGCGTGGGCATGATCGACGCATCTACCACGCGCAGGCCCTTCAGGCCGTGCACGCGCAGGCGCAGGTCGACCACCGCCAGCGGGTCTTCACCCATCCTGCAGGTGCCCACCGGGTGGAACACGGTGGCGGCGTATTCGCGCAGGTGCTCCAGCAGTTGTTCGTCGGTCTGCACCTGCGGGCCGGGGAGCATCTCGGCGCCGCGGATGCTGTCGAACTCCGGCTGGGCGAGGATCCTGCGCGCCAGCTTCACGCCTTCCACCAGCACGCGGCCATCTTCCTCGTTGGCGAGGAAGTTGTAGTCAATCTCGATGTCGCCACCGGACTTCACGCGCAGCTCGCCGATGCTTTTCGGCCGCAGCACGCAGGTGTGCACGGCGTAGCCATGGCCCCATTCGAACAGGCGGCCACGGTGGCTGCGGTAGCCGGGCACGAAGTGGAACTGCACGTCAGCCAGCCCGTCCGCCAACGGCGTACGCGCGAAGCCACCCGCCTCGACGTAGTTGGTGGTCAGCCAGCCCTTCTTCGCCAGCAGGTACTTGAACGGCGAGAGCAGGATCTGCCCCAGCGAGCCGAGGGAAAAGCCCAGGCTCAGCGGGCTGGGCGAGCGCACGGTGACCAGGCCGTCGAGATGGTCCTGGAGGTTCTTGCCCACGCCCGGCAGGTCGTGTTGCACCGGGATGCCGGCGGCCTTCAGCTCCTCGGCCGGGCCGATGCCGGAAGCCAGGAGGATCTGCGGCGAGCCGAGCGAGCCGGCGCAGAGGATCACTTCGCGGCGCGCCAGCAGGCGTTCGCCGCTGCGCAGTTCGATGCCGGTGACGCGCTCGCCTTCGAGCAGCAGGCGGCCCACCTGGCGCTCGGTCAGCACGCTGAGGTTCGGCCGCTGCAGCGGCGCGACGAAAGCGCGGTAGCTGCTCAGGCGCCGAGCGTTCTTCTGGGTCACGTTGTAGATGCCGACGCCTTCGAACTCGCGGCCATTGAAGTCATCGTTGCGGCGCAGGCCGATTCGCTCGCCGGCCCTGATGAACAGGCTGGACAGCGGGTTGGGGTCGCGCGGCTTGTCCACCACCAGTTCGCCCAGGGTGCCGTGCAGCGCCGGGTCCTGGCCGAGCAGGTTGCGCTCGGATTTCTTGAAGAACGGCAGGACGTCCTTCCAGCCCCAGCCCGGGCAGCCTTCGGCTTCCCAGCGGTCGTAGTCCGAGGCGTGGCCACGGATGTAGATCATGCTGTTCATCGAGCTGGAGCCGCCGACGGCCTTGCCGCGCGGGCAGTGCAGCGAACGATTGTTCAGGCGCTTCTGTGGCGCGGATTGGAAGTTCCAGCTGAACACCTTGCTCTTGTACAGGGTGATGGTGCCAGCCGGGGTCTGCACGCGCGGGCTGGCGTCGCTGCCGCCGGCTTCCAGCAGGCAGACGCGCACGGAGGGGTCGGCGCTCAGGCGGTTGGCCAGCACGCAGCCGGCGGAGCCGGCGCCGACGATGAGGTAGTCGAAGGTGGAGTCGTTGGTGGAGGACATTGGGGCTCCCTTTGGAGTGTGGCGTGAATGGGTTGAGGGGCAAGCTCACACACCGCCACAACACCCAACCTGCAGGAGCGAGCTTGCTCGCGAACAAACTCACCCGCAGGTCCGGCGTTGGGCGGTTCGCGAGCAAGCTCGCTCCTGCGAAAAGCACCGCGCTCGCCGGCTAACTACAGCAATAGCCGGGCTCCGTAGGGGGCCCCTCCTCACGGAGAGGGCTGAGGTGAGGGTGGGCGGCGCCGAGTCTCAATGAGCTTCTTCCAGGTCGTCGTGGAGCAACCCGAGGATCTCGCGCTTCATCTCGATGAACGGGCGGTCCATGACCATGTCCAGCGAGCGCGGGCGCTCGATGGGCACGTCGAGGATGCGCTTGATGCGGCCGGGACGAGCGCCCATGACGTAGACGCGGTCGCCCAGCAGAATGGCCTCGTCGATGTCGTGGGTGACGAACACCACGGTCTTCTTGCTGTGGTCCCACACGCGCAGCAGCAGTTGCTGCATCTGCATGCGGGTCTGGCTGTCGAGCGCACCGAAGGGCTCGTCCATCAGCAGGATCTGCGGGTCGTTGGCCAGCGCGCGGGCAATCGCCACGCGCTGCATCATTCCGCCGGAAAGCTGCTTGGGGTAGTTGTTCTCGAAGCGGCGCAGGCCGACCTCGTCGAGGTAGTAGTCGACTATCTCGCGGCGCTCGGCCGCCGCCATGCCGCGGCGCTTCAGGCCGAACTCGACGTTCTGGCGCACGGTGAGCCAGGGGAACAGGGTGTAGCTCTGGAACACCATGCCGCGGTCGGCGCCGGGGCCGTCCACCAGCTGGCCGCCGACGTAGATGTCACCTTCGCTGGGCTCGGACAGCCCGGCGGTGAGGTACAGCAAGCTCGACTTGCCGCAGCCCGATGGCCCGACTATCACGGCGAACTGCTGGTCCGGCACCTCGAAGGAGACGTTCTCCAGCGCGCTGAAGGTGCCGCCGTCCGGCGTGCGGTAGCGCAGGCTGACGTTCTCCACCCGCAGGCGGGCCGGGTTGGCGGCTTGCTGGCCGGTCACGGCGGGTTCTTCCTGCTTGATCGCTACTGCGCCCATGACGCCACCTTCAGTCGGATGAATCGGAAGAGTTGGTCGGTGATCAGGCCCAGCAGGCCGATGATGGCGATCGCCAGGAAGATCACGTCGACCTGGAAGCCGCGCATGGCCTTGAGGCTAATGTAGCCCAGGCCGCTGGAGGCGGCGACCAGTTCGGCGACCACCAGGTAGGTCCAGGCCCAGCCCATGGTCACGCGCAGGGTGTCGAGCACGCCGGGCAGCGAGGCCGGGCCGAGCACGTGGAGGACCACGTCGCGGCGGTTGCAGCCCAGGGTGTAGGAGGCGTTCACCAGGTCCTTGGCGACGCCGCGGGAGACGTCGGCGATCATCACCAGTTGCTGGAAGAACACGCCGAAGATGATCACGGTGACGCGCTGTTCCAGGCCGATGCCGATCCACAGGATGAACAGCGGCACGAAGGAGGTCACCGGCAGGTAGCGGATGAAGTTCACCAGCGGTTCGAGGAAGGCCTGGACGATGCGGAAGCTGCCCATCAGCAGCCCCAGCGGCACGGCCACCAGCGAGGAGACGATGAAGCCGATCATCACCACCTTGACGCTGGCCATCACGTGGGTGGCGAGGGTGCCGTCGCTGGCCAGGCGCACGCCGGCCGCGAGTACCGCGTCCGGCGTGGGCAGGAACATCGCCGGCACCACGCCGCCATAGGAAAGCCCGGCCCACAGGCCGAACACGAGCAGCCAGCACAGGGTGCCGGCGGACCAGACCAGCTTCAGCGGCAGGTCGACCTTGGGCGTCAGGCAACGGCTGAGCCAGGATTGCGAACGACGAGGCATCGCGGATTCCTCCAGGCGAGCGGCGCCAGGCCGCCCGCGGGGACAAGAGAGACGGTTACTCGGAGACGAAGCGCGGGTCGACCAGGTCGTCGTAGCTGACTTCCAGGCGCTTGCCCTGCAGGCCGCTCCAGGTCTCGTTGGCGAGACGGATCAGACCCTTGATGTCGCCGGGCTTGCCGGGGGTGCCGATGAGCTGCTCGCTCATCGCCTTGTCGTAGAAGCGCACGCCCTTCGCCGCATCGGCCAGGGCCTTGGGATCGGCGAGGTAGCCGCCGACACCCTTGGCCATGATCGCGTAGGCCTCGTCCGGGTGCTCCCTGGTGTATTGCACGGCCTTGTACAGGCCTTTCACCAGGGCCTTCACGTCCTCGGGCTGCTTCTCGATGACGTCGCAGTTGAGCGCGACCACGTCGACGATCACGCCGGGGGTGGTGGAGCTGTCCACCAGCACCTTGCCCTGCTGCTTCTCGCGCACCAGCGAGAGATGCGGCTCCCAGGTCACGGCGGCGGGTACGCGGCCGGCGATGAAGGCGCTGGCGGCGTCATCGGCGGTCATGTTCTGCACCTTGATGTCGCTCATGCTCATGCCGGCGTGCTTGAGCAGGTAGGCCAGCCAGAACTGCGAGACGGAGCCTTCGTTGACCGCGACTTCCTGGCCCTTGAGCTGGGCCAGCGAGGTGACGTCCTTGCCCACCAGCACGCCGTCGCCACCATGGCTGTCGTCCAGCGCGGCCACGGCCTTGAAGCAGAACTTGGGACGGTACTTGAGGATTTCGTCGATGGTGGAAGCGGAGCCGGACAGCTGGCCGGAGGCCTGGGCTGCCATGTACATCGAGGCTTCCTCGATGGTGGTCAGCTGCAGGTCCAGGCCCTGCTCCTTGAAGTAGCCCAGGTCACGGGCGAGGTACAGGGTGCCGTAGCCGACCCAGGTGGTGTGGCCGATGGACAGGGTGCCGGCCTGGGCGCCAGTCACGGCGGCGAGAGCCAGGGTGGAACACGCGATGGAACGCACGAGCAAGGACTTGATCATGAAGCACTCCCACAGCCGTTTGGCTTTTTTGTTGATTTACTGCGGCAGTGGCCAGGAGGCCGGTAAAACCGGGACATGGGCGGCGTTAGGCTCTGTGGCCCTTGCGTCTGAAGGCTTTGTCTCGCGACATGTCTGACAGACCGATGGTCGCCGAAGCGGGAGGCTCGGAAAATTATTAAATATGTCGTTGCGCCATAAGAAAAAGCTGCCTTGCCGGCGAAATTGCACCAGCATGGCGCAGGGGAGAGCTCGAACACGCGCGGGTTGTTTCGCGCTGCACTAAGGTTGAACGCAGCTCTCCTCAAGGAAGGTTTCCAGCATGGCTTTACGTCCCGTTCTGTCCGCCCTGGCGCTCGCCATCGGGCTGTCGCTGCACCCCGCTCTCTCCTTCGCCGCCGATCCCCAGGCCCCTGCCGTCACCGAGCTTAAATGGCCGCGGGACTTCGCCCTGGGCGAGCAGCACGTGCAGATCTTCCAGCCGCAGATCGAGGGCTGGGACGGCACCCGCATGAGCGGTCGCGCGGCCATCGCCGTCGGCCCGGCCAACGGCGCGCCGACTTACGGAGTGACGCAGTTCTCCGCCGCCGCCGCCATCGACAAGGCCACGGGGCTGGTGCAGCTCACCGACCTGCGTATCGACAAGGTGGAAGTGCCTACCGCCCCGGACAGCGCCGGCAAGGTGCGCGACGCACTGGTAGCACGGCTGCCCAAGGATGGCCTGACCGTCTCCCTCGATGAGCTGCAGGCCAGCTACGCGGTGAACCAGCAGCTCGACCAGTTGCGCCACGTGGCAGTGAAGAACGACGCGCCACAGATCGTCTTCGCCGCGAGCCCGACTGTGCTGGTGATGATCGACGGCCAGCCGAACTGGCAGGCGCTGCCCGGCAGCGACTTCCAGCGTGTACTCAACAGCCGCGTGCTGATCCTGCGCGATGCCCAGGGCAACCACTACCTCAATGCCGCCGGCAACTGGTTCACGGCGCAGGCGCTGGATGGCAGCTGGCTGGTGCTGAGCCAGCCGCCCAGGGCGCTGCTCAACGCGCAACAGCTGGCGGAGAAGGCCGGCCCGGTAGATGCTCTATTGCCCAAAGACGGCAAGGCGCCCGGTAAGGCGCCGGCAATCCTGGTCGCCACCCGGCCCACCGAACTGATCGTCAGCGACGGCACCCCGCAGATGCAGCCGGTGGACGGTGTCAGCCTGCTGACCATGCAGAATGCCGACCATGCGGTGTTCGTCGATCCGACCCACAACACCTGGTATGTGCTGCTCTCCGGACGCTGGTTCAGCGGGCCCGGCGAAAAAGGCCCGTGGCAGTTCGTCGAGGGCAAGGACCTGCCCGCCGACTTCGCGAAGATCTCGCCCAAGGACCCGAAGGCCAACGTGCTGGTGTCGGTGCCCGGCACGCCGCAGGCCAAGGAAGCGGCCATCGCCGCGAGCATTCCGCAGACGGCGTCTGTCTCGCGCAGCAAGGCGACCATGAAGGTCAGCTACGACGGCGCGCCCAGCTTCCAGCCCATCAGCGGCACCAGCCTGCAGTACGCGGTGAACACGCCGACGCCGGTGATCGAGGTCGCGTCCAACCAGTTCTTCGCCGTCACCAACGGCGTCTGGTTCGTCGCCCCCAGCCCCACCGGCCCGTGGCAGGTGGCGACCGAGGTGCCGGCAGCGATCTACGGCATCCCGCCCAGCTCGCCGGTGTACTACGTGACCTACGTGCACATCTACTCGGTCACCCCGCAGACCGTGGTGGTGGGCTACACGCCCGGCTACCTGGGCGTGGTGGTGAACAGCGACGGCACGGTGGTCTACGGGACCGGCTACACCTATCCGGCCTATGTCAGCCAGACCGTGTACTACGGCTATCCGCCCACCTATGGCTATGGCGCGGGCTTCGCCGTGGGCGCGCTGACCGGCTTCGCCTTCGGTTACGCGGCGGGCGCCTACTGGGGTTCTCCGGAACCCTACTGGGGTCCGTACTGGGGCCCCTACCCGCACGGAGGCTGGAGCTACGCCAACGTCAACCAGGCGAACTTCTACGGCCGCTGGGGCCAGGGCACGGTCACCCACGCCTACGGCTACAACGGCTGGACCGGCACCCAGTGGCAGGGCAGCTCGGCGGTGGGCTACAACCCGCGCACCGGCACGCACTACGAAGGCGCCCGCGGGGCTGCCTTCAACCCGTACAGCGATGACGCCGCCGCTGGCCGGCGCGGCTCCTTCTCCAACGCATCCACCGGCATCTCCGGCGCGGGCCGCAGCGGGGTGGCCGCACATACCGACAGCGGTGACTTCGTCGCGGGACGCCAGGTTGCCACCCACAATGCCCAGACCGGACGCACCACCATCGCCGAACGCGGTGTCTCCGGCGACGTGGACGAAGGGCGCGACAGCTATGACCGGCAGAACCAGGGCATCAGCTACAACCGGCGCACCGGCAACGCCGTGGCCTGGAAGAATGGCGACGTCTATGCCGGCCACGACGGCAACGTCTATCAGCACACCGACAACGGCTGGCAGCAGCACACCAGCAACGGCTGGCAACCGGTGCAGCAGAACCAGGCCAATGTCCGCAGCCAGCTGGACCAGCAGTACCAGTCGCGGCAGATCGGCCAGCAGCGCTTCAGCCAGACCCAGCGCCAGTGGAGCGGCGGCGGCTTCGGTGGCGGGCATTTCGGCGGTGGCCATTTCGGCGGAGGCGGCTTGCGTCGCTGAGTCTGTGGACAAGGTTTTCCACAGCGCCCGTGGCTGTGGAAAACCGCTCCGGGCGAGGTCGTAAACTTACCCACAGGCCTTGCCCTTCCCTGCACGCTCTCGGCATGATGCCCGCACCCACCACCATCGCGGGGTTGCCGTGACCGCTCTGTTCCAGGCCCTCTGGCCGTTGTTCGCGCTGATCGTCGGCGGCTTCGTGCTACGCCGCCGAGGCTTCCCCGGCGACGCCTTCTGGCCGGCGGCGGAGCGGCTCAACTACTTCATCCTGTTCCCCGCGCTGCTGGCCAGCAGCCTGGCCAGCGCACCGCTGAACGACCCGGGCCTCGCGCGCCAGGCGCTGGCGGTGGTGCTGGGCCTGGGCATCGCCTGGATCGCCCTGCTGATCGTCAAGCGCCTGCGTGGCTGGAACGCCGCGCGCTTCGGCGCCATCGCCCAGGGCGTACTGCGCTTCAATACCTACCTGGGGCTCGCCGCTGTCGGCAGCCTGTATGGCAAGCCGGGGCTGACGCTGGCCGCGCTGATGCTGGCGCTGATGGTGCCGACGGTGAATGTGATGTCGGTGTGGGCGCTGACCGCCGAGCGCGGCATCAGCCTGCGCGCGCTGCTGCTGCCCATCGTGAAGAACCCGCTGATCCTCGCCTGCGTCGCCGGCGCCCTGCTCAACGTGACGGGCATCGGCCTGCCCGGCGGCACCGACCGGCTGTTCAACCTGCTCGCGGTTGCCAGCCTGCCGCTGGGCCTGCTCTGCGTCGGCGCCGCGCTGCAGCCGCAGGAACTGCGCGCAGAAGCCTCGGCGCTGGGCTGGAACTGCGCGATCCGCCTGCTGGCCATGCCGCTGCTGGCCTTCGCCCTCGCCCGCCTGCTGGCCCTGCCAGCGCTGGAAAGCGCACTGCTGGTGCTGTTCTTCGCCCTGCCCACCGCCCCGACCGCCTACGTGCTGACCCGTCAGTTGGGCGGCGAAAGTGGGCTGATGGCCGGGATCATCACCCTGCAGACGCTGCTGGCCGGCGCCAGCCTGCTTCTGGTGATGGGGCTGATTCAGGCGCTGGCCTGATTCTGGCTACGCTCGGCTGCCCGATGGGCCAGTGAGTGCCTCGGTAGGATGGGTGGAGCTTGCGATACCCATGCTGTCCGCGTGCCGAATCGATGGGTATCGCTGCGCTCCACGCCATCCTGCAAAGTGTTCCGCCTGCAAGAAGGCACTTACCCACAGAACCGACGTCGGTTCGCGAGCAAGCTCGCTCCTACAGAAACGCCCATCGATCAGCGGTCATCACCTGCGAAAGCCTGCTGAAAGCTTGACCCCCTAGCATCGCCGCCTCGGTCCTCCCGGCCGGACCTGCGTTCGCGCAGCGTACAAAAACAACAATCGGTGATTGCCATGCCCCGTTTCCTGCTCCTGTCCGCCCTCACTCCGTCCACGCCGCGCGTGCTTATCCACAGCCGCGGCTGATCCCCTGCGTCGACCGGAGTTATCCCCATGCTGACTTTCCTCGCCTTCGCCATGGTGGCGACCTTCATGTTCCTGATCATGACCAAGCGTCTGTCGGCGCTGATCGCGCTGATCCTGGTGCCGATCGCCTTCGCCCTGCTCGGCGGCTTCGCCAAGGGGCTGGGGCCGATGATGCTGGACGGCATCCGCACCCTGGCGCCGACCGGCGTGATGCTGATGTTCGCCATTCTCTACTTCGCCATCATGATCGACTCCGGGCTGTTCGACCCGGCGGTGCGGCGCATCCTCCGGCTGGTCAAGGGCGACCCGCTGAAGGTTTCGATGGGTACCGCCGCGCTGGCGATGATCGTCTCGCTGGATGGCGACGGCTCGACCACCTACATGATCTGCGTGGCTGCCGTGCTGCCGCTGTACAGCCGGCTGGGCATGAGCCCGCTGCTGATGGCCTGTCTGATCATGCTCTCCAGCGGCGTGCTGAACATGACCCCCTGGGGCGGCCCGACCGCCCGCGCGGCCAGCGCCCTGCACGTGGACCCGGCGGACATCTTCGTGCCGATGATCCCGGCCATGCTCGCCGGCATCGCGGCGATCTTCGGCCTGGCCTGGGTCTACGGCAAACGCGAGCGCGCGCGCCTGGGCGAACTGCACCTGCCCACCGACCACGAGGCGATGGCCGAGGTCAGCGTCTCGCAGTTTCCTGAAGCGCGCCGACCGAAGCTGCTGTGGTTCAACGCCGTGCTCACGGTGGCCCTGATGGGCACCCTGATCGCTGGCCTGCTGCCGATGCCGGTTCTCTTCATGATTGCCTTTGGCATCGCGATGATCGTGAACTATCCCTGCATCATCGAGCAGAAGAAGCGCATCGGCGCCCACGCCGAGAATGTCCTCGCGGTGGTCTCGCTGATCTTCGCCGCCGGGGTCTTCACCGGGATTCTTTCCGGAACGGGCATGGTCGAAGCCATGTCCAAGAGCCTGCTGGCGGTGATCCCGCCGGCGCTGGGGCCGTACCTGGCGACCATCACCGCGCTGGTGAGCATGCCGTTCACCTTCTTCATGTCGAATGACGCTTTCTACTATGGCGTGCTCCCGGTACTCTCCCAGGCCGCCGCGCAGTACGGCATCAGCCCGGTGGAAATGGCCCGCGCCTCCATCGTCGGCCAGCCGGTGCATCTGCTCAGCCCGCTGGTGCCCTCCACCTACCTGCTGGTGGGGCTGGCCAAGGTGGACTTCGGCGACCACCAGCGCTTCACCCTCCGGTGGGCCGTGCTGGTGTGCCTGGCGATCCTCGCCGCGGCGCTGCTGCTGGGCCTCTTCCCTCTCTTCAACGACTGACTTCGAGTACCGCTCAAATGGAATGGCTGACCAGCCCTGAAATCTGGATTGCGTTCTTCACCCTGACTGCCCTGGAGATCGTCCTGGGCATCGACAACATCATCATGATTTCCATCCTGGTCGGCCGCATGCCCAAGCACATGCAGCCGCGCACGCGCTTCTTCGGGCTGGCGCTGGCAATGGTCACGCGCATCCTGCTGCTGCTCTCGATCACCTGGGTCATGCGCCTCACCGCAGACCTGTTCCAGGTGTTCGGCCAGGGCATCTCCGGACGCGACCTGATCCTGTTCTTCGGCGGCCTGTTCCTCCTGTGGAAAAGCAGTAGCGAGATCTTCCACGGGCTGGAAGGCGAGGACGAAGCCGAGGGCGAACCCAAGAGCGTGATGGGTGGCTTCATCGGCACCATCATCCAGATCGCCATCATCGACATCGTGTTCTCGCTGGACTCGGTGATCACCGCCGTGGGCATGGTCTCCAACGTGCCGGTGATGGTCGCGGCCATTGTCGTCGCGGTACTGGTGATGATGCTCGCGGCCGGCGCCATCAGCGACTTCATCGACAAGCACCCGTCGCTGAAGATGCTCGCGCTGTCCTTCCTCATCGTGGTCGGCACCGTGCTGATCGCCGAAGCCTTCGAAGTCCACGTGCCCAAGGGCTACGTCTACTTCGCCATGGCCTTCTCGCTGGCGGTGGAAGCGCTGAACATCCGCATGCGCACCGCGCGCGGCAAGAAGGAAGACCCGGTAAAGCTGCGCAAGGACATTCCGGGGCAATAGTCCACAGCAACTATCCACAGGCTTCGAATAAAAAACCGGGCTGGTGCAGCCCGGTTTTTTTATCCACAGTTGCTCAGCGAAACCGTCAAGGGCGTGCAACCGGCTCCGGCCAGTTGAGCACGCCCTTGTCGTTGAAACGCACCGTGCCGAACAGCCCGCCGGCCAGCTTGCCGTTGATCTCGTAGGGCATGCCCTGGCGCGGCGGCCCGCCGGACAGGCCCCAGGCCTGGCGGAAGGCGGAGAACGCCGAGATGCTCACCGGCACGCTGATCACTTTTTCGCCAAAGCGCGGCACCTGGCCGCTGGCGTCGCTTACCCCGCTGGCCAGCGGCTGGCCGTTCACCGCGAGGTCCAGGGCGATTCCGTTGTAGTCGATGGCCTGGTCATTGGGATTCTGCACCCGCAGCTTGACGGTGAAGCGCGCCTCCATGCCCTGCCCGGTCGCGGGCTCCAGGCCGACCAGATCGATGCGCAACGGATCACGTGTGCCAAAAAGACTGCTGCAGGCGCCCAGCGCCAGCAGCAGGGCTATCAGGGTGACGCGTCGAATAATGGCCATATCCTTTCCTTTGCCGATTTCACTTCACGGTAGCCGGCCGCAAGCGCCACACCGTATTGCCCACATCGTCGGCGACCAGCAGTCCACCGAACTTATCCACAGCGACGCCCACCGGCCGGCCCATGGCTTCGTCCTTGTCGTTGATGAAACCGTCCAGCACGGTCACCGGCTGGCCATTGGGTTTTCCGCCGCCGAAGGGGATGAATACCACCTGATAGCCGCTGCGCGGCTTGCGGTTCCACGAACCATGCTGGCCGATGAATACCCCGCCACGATAGCGCTCCGGCAGCAGGCTGCCCTGATAGAAGGCAAGGCCCAGGGAGGCAGTGTGAGCGCCGAGGGCATAGTCGGGCACCAGCGCCTTTTCCACCATGTCCGGGCGCGGCGGCTCGACGCGCTTATCCACATGCTGGCCGTAATAGCTCCAGGGCCAGCCGTAGAAGCCGCCGTCCTTCACCGAGGTCATGTAATCGGGCACCAGGTCGTTGCCCAATTCGTCGCGCTCGTTCACCGCTGTCCACAGGGCGCCGCTGTTCGGCTCCCAGCCGAGGCCATTGGGGTTGCGCAGCCCGGAGGCGTAGAGGCGGACATTGCGATTGGACAGGTCGATCTGCAGGATCGCTGCACGATTCTTCTCGGCATCCAGGCCGTTCTCGCCGACGTTGCTGTTGGAACCGACGGTGGCGTAGAGATAGCGGCCATCGGGGCTGGCGAGGATATTCTTGGTCCAGTGGTGATTGATCGGCCCGCCCGGCAGGTCGACGACCTTCTCGGCCCTGGCGCTGATGGTGGTGTCGCCCGTCCTGTACGGGAAGCGCACCACCGCGTCGGCATTGGCAACGTACAGCCAGTTATCCACAAGGGCCATGCCAAATGGGGAGAACAGCCTTTGCAGGAGCACGCTGCGCTGCTCCGGCACACCGTCCCCGTCGGCATCGCGCAACAGGGTGATGCGGTTGGCGCTGGGCACCTGCGAGCCGGCCTTGGCCATGATCTTTCCGGCCACCCAGCCCTTGATGCCTTCGGATTCTTCCTTCGGCGGTGCGGAGCTCTCCGCCACCAGCACGTCGCCATTGGGCAGCACGTAGAGCCAGCGCGGATGTTCGAGCTTGTCGGCGAAGCGCTGTACTTCCAGGCCTTCGGCCGCGCGGGGCGTCTGGTCGACCGGCCAGCCGGTGGCCGTGGCGACGTTGACGGTGGGCAGCAGGCTGCTCTGCGGTTCCGGCAGCTGCGGCTGCGGCCCGGTGCCGGCGGTGAAGGGCAGGGCGGATTTTTCGCCGCAACCGGCAAGCGCCAGTGCGACCAGCAGGGGGAACGACCAACGCATGGGACTTCTCCTCGGCCTGTGGTGGGTTTCTTCGGCAAATGGACAGGCAGTCTAGACATTACCGTCCGCCGTTCCGTGCGAAATAACCGACGCAAAGGCTCTCGCTTCCGGTTCTGATCGGCTTTACTGACAGACAGGAGTCTCGGCAAATCAGCGATTTGGCGAACCCTCAGGGAAGAACGAGGGTCTACCATGACAGTCTTGTGACAATCGCCTGAGCGTTGCCGTGTCCTGCTCGGCCCTCCGCGCTGTCCGTACGGAGCCGCGGGCGAGGTCGTTACAGGGTCCGTCGACGGACGCATCGCCAACGGGCCCGCTTGAGTGCGAGGGGGCCCGACATGCTCAAACTGCTCGATCTGCTCTCTGCCGTTGCCCTGTTGGTGTGGGGCACACATATCGTCCGCACCGGCATCCTCAGGGTCTACGGCAGTAACCTGCGAAAAATCCTCAGCCGCAGCGTGGAAAAACGCCCACTGGCCTTCGCCGCCGGCATTGGCGTCACTGCGCTGGTACAGAGCAGCAACGCCACGGCGCTGCTGGCCACTTCATTCGTCGCGACCGGGCTGATGGCCCTGGCTCCGGCGCTGGCGATCATGCTCGGCGCCGACGTCGGCACGGCGCTGATGGCGCGGGTGCTGACGCTGGACCTGTCCTGGCTGTCGCCGCTGCTGATTTTCTTCGGGGTGATCTTCTTCCTCGGCCGCAAACAGACGCGGCTCGGTCAGATCGGCCGGGTGTTCATCGGCCTGGGGCTGATCATCCTCGCGCTCCAATTGATCGTTGCCGCGGCCGAGCCCATGACCCAGGCCAAGGGCGTGAAGGTGCTGTTCTCCAGCCTCACCGGCGACGTCATGCTCGACGCCCTGACCGGCGCGCTGTTCGCCATGATTTCCTATTCCAGCCTGGCCGCCGTGCTGCTCACCGCGACGCTGGCGGCGTCCAAGGTGATTTCGCTGAAGGTCGCGCTGTGCCTGGTGGTCGGCGCCAACCTGGGCAGCGGCATCCTGGCGATGATCAGCGCCTCCTCGCAGAACGCCGCCGGCCGCCGCGTAGCGCTGGGCAGCCTGCTGTTCAAGGTCGCCGGCTGCGCGCTGGTACTGCCGCTGGTGGGCCCGCTGGCTGGCTGGATCGACCACTGGCAGTTCAGCACCGCCGAACTGGTGATCGCCTTCCACGTGCTCTACAACGCCACCCGTTGCCTGGCCTGCCTGCCGCTGACCGGGCAGATGGCCGCCTTCTGCACGCGCATCATGCCCGACCGCCACTCCCCGGAAGATACCGTGCGCCCGCGCCATCTCGATCCGGCGGCGCTGGACACGCCGAGCCTGGCGCTGGTCAACGCGGTGCGCGAGACCCTGCGCATGGGCGATATCGTCGAGCAGATGCTGAACAACCTGATGCAGGTCATCCACAGCGGCGATCCGCTGCTGGGCAAGCAGATCCGCAAGCTGGACGATGACGTCGACGCGCTCTACACCGCGATCAAGCTCTACCTGGCGCGCATGCCCCGCGAGGACCTGAGCGAGGCGGACAGCCGTCGCTGGGCGGAGATCATCGAACTGGCGATCAACCTCGAGCAGGCCGGCGACATCATCGAGCATATGCTCGGCGCGGTGCAGGACAAGAAGACCTCGCGCAGCCGCTCCTTCTCCGATCACGGCCTGGAGGAGATCACCGTGCTGCACGGCCAGTTGCTGTCGAACCTGCGCCTGTCGCTGTCGGTGTTCCTCAATGGCGACCAGGAGGGCGCCCGGCGCCTGCGCCGCGCCAAGCAGCGTTTCCGCCTGCAGGAACGACGCTTCGCCCACTCCCACGTCGACCGTCTGCGCCAGCAGGTGGTGCAGAGCATCGAGACCAGCTCGCTGCACCTGGACCTGATCAGCGACATGAAGCGCTTGAACTCGCTGTTCTGCGCCATCGCCTATGCTGTTCTGGACAACCCCGATGCCAGCAGTTCGGCAATCGGTGACCCTGTGGAAGACGAGGATTTCGTCGAACGCGAAATCGAAGCGGCACAGGATCATCAGCGGCCGGCTTCCCCCGGCTCCAGCGCGACGGGTTGATGGCCGAGGGGTTGAGCGAGCGTTCTGTCAGAACCGTCGCCAACCCCTGCAAAGTCCTGATATCACGACGCCCAGGGTTCGGGCAGAATCCGCCGCCATGGAAGCATGCACTCACTCTCAACGCCCTCCCTCGGTCAGCGCCAGCCTGACCCAGGCCATCCTGCTGGCGGCTGTGCGTCTCGGCCTGAACCGCGACGCACTGCTGGCTGCCAGCGGCATCCAGGAATCCCAGCTCGCCGACCCGGACGCGCGCATCGACTTCGCGTTGCAGGAGCGCATGTGGCAGGTGATCCAGACCGACCTGGCGCACGACGAGCCCGGACTCGCCATGGGCCGTGCGCTGTCGCCGGCGTCGTTCAGCGCGCTGGGCTTCCTGCTGCAGTCGAGCACCACGATGGGTGACGCCCTCGAATCGGCCATGCGCTACCAGCGCCTGGTGGGCGAAGGCGGCCACGTAGCCATCGAGGCCCAGGCCGAGGTCATCTGGGTGAGTTACCGACCGCTGAACCCTGAACCGCCCGCCACCCGCGCCCGCGCCCTGGCGCTGCTGGGATTCTGGGCACGGCAGCTGCGCGCCCTGCTCAGCGGCCTGCAACTGGCCGGTTGCCGTTTCATGCACAGCCGGCCGGAAACGCTCGCGGACTACGAAAAGGCTTTCGATTGCCCGCTGCAGTTCGATGCGCCGGACTACGCCCTGGGGCTGCCCAAGTCGCTCATCGACGCTCCCCTGCCGCAAGCCAACCCTCCGCTGCGCGACCTGCTGCGCCAGCACGCCGAAGGCCTGCTCGCCAAGCTGCCCAGCGCGAGCATCAGTGGCCGGGTGGTTGCGCTGCTCGGTGAACAGCTGGCCCGCGGCGAACCCGGCCGCGCGGCGATAGCCGACGAGCTGGGCCTGAGCGAACGTACCTTGCAGCGCCGACTGGCGGAGGAAGGCAGCAGTTATCAACAGCTACTGGCGGAGACCCGGCGCCAGCTGGCGGAACGCTATCTGGGTGAAGGCAACCTGCCCGCCACGGATATCGCCGCCCTGCTCGGCTATTCCGAGCCCAGCGTATTCTTCCGCGCCTTCCGCCACTGGACGGGGCTGACGCCGGGCGAATATCGCCAGCAGCGGCGACGATCAGGTAGTTAGGCGGCATCGCTGCGGGGCCCGCTCAGGGCCGAAGTCCGACGAGGTTTTCAACAGACTTGTCGACAGGATATCCCCAGGCTCCTCAGCCGTGCGGCCCCCGCGCGGCGAGATAGGCCAGGAAGGCCTCGCGACTGGAGTAGCGCGGTTCATAGCCGAACTCTTCCTTCAAGCGGCGGTTGTCGAGCACCGGCCGGTAGCGCAGATAGTCCACCTGCTCGGGACCGAAACGCGACAACCCCAGCGGCTTGAGCAGCCCCAGGCCCATGCGCATCAGGCTGGCCGGCATGGGGCGATACGGCTTGTTGAGCAGCCCGGCGATCTCGCGCAGGGACAGCGCCCCATCGCCGGCAAGGTTGTAGATACCCTCGCTGCCACGCTCCAGTCCCTGGCGAATGACATTGACCACGTCCTGGTCCCAGATGAACACGAAGCGGCTGCGATGCCCCAGCACGCCCACCAGGGTGGGCCGCGCGAACAGCTCCGCCAAGGGGTTATGCACACGCCTTCCGAGGATGGTCCCGGGACGCAGAACCAGTTGCTTGAGCTGTGGATAACGCTCCCGCGCGGTGGCCAGCAACTGCTCGATTTCCTGCTTGCAGCGCGCGTGCAGCAGGTGCGGATGACCGCGCAGCGGTTGCGACTCGTCGATCCACTCGGCGTTGTCGCGGTGGAAGCCATAAGCTGCGCCGGAGCTGGTGACTATCAGTTGCTGCACCCCGGTATCGCGCGCCGCCTCGATCAGTGCGCGGGTGCCGCCGACCTCGATCGAGTGGCGTTTCTGCGCCGTCATTTCCCGCGGCGGGTTGACCACCGCGGCCAGGTGCACGATCGCATCGGGCTTCCAGTGTTCCACGCAGGCTCGCGTGTGCGCGGCGACGCTCAGGTCCAGCGTGACCGGCTCGATGTTCGGTCGCAGTCCCTGGGACTTGATCCGCTGCATGTCGGCGGCAATGAGCGTCCAGTCCAGGTGCTGGACGGCAAGCTCACTGAGCAGGCTCTGGCCGAGAAACCCTGCGGCGCCGGTGATCAGGACACGCATGTAGCCTCCAGATCGCCCCGGGCGGAGCGAACAACAGGTCCATCAGTGAGGGTAGATGATCTGAGCGTAGTGGCGCGGCCCGGCGACAACAGTGATCCTGCGGGACAGCCGCCATGACCGAACACGCCACCCGACAAAGGTTGAACGCGGTGGGTTCGTGCCGGTCAATCCGCTATCCTCACGGCTTTGCGTTCAGGCACACCGCTCATGCGTTGGTTGTTCGTCCCCCTGTTATCCCTGCTGCTCAGCGCCCTGTCCCATGCCGACCAGCGGCAGACGGTCGAGGCCTATCAGCTGCAGAACGGCATGGGTGTTCTGTTCAAGCCCACCCGTGAAAAGGGCCACGTGTCGATCCGGCTGATCGTCGGCGTCGGCTTCAGCGACTTCAGCTGCCGCGAGCGGCAGCTTCCCCACCTGATGGAACACCTGTTCTTCAGTGGCCTGGACGGTGGCGACGAGGCCGACCTGGAAGCGCGCATGCAGTCCCTGGGCGGCCAGTGGAATGCCTTCACCAGCGAGGGCGACACGGCCTTCGTGGTCGAATCCCCCGCCGCGACCCAGCGCCAGGTGCTCGACCTGCTGCTGGAGATCATCACCCGCACCCGGCTCGACCAGCGCAGGATCGACTCCGCGAAGCAGGTGCTGGTGCGCGAGGACGGCGGCCACTATTCGCACTTGCAGCGCTGGCTGGACCACCAGAACGTCAGCCGCGCCGGCCAGGAACAATTGGCGGTGGAGCTGGGACTCGCCTGCGATGAGCGCGCACCTGTGGATAACCTCACCCAGGCCCAGCTGGAGCAGCTGCGCAAGGACTGGTATGTCCCCAGCAACATGACCCTGATCATCGTCGGTGACCTCGACCCGCGCCTGCCGGTCTACCTGGGCCGCACCTACGGCGCCCTGGTCGACCACGACACGCCGGAACGTCGCGAGCTGCCGCAGATGAAGAACAACGCCGAGCGCCAGCGCAGCCTGACCACCGGGTTGTTCGGCGAAAGCGCGGTGCTGCACTGGATATTCCCCGAGCCCGAGGATGCCGATGGCGCCACGCTGGACCTGCTGCAGGCCTACCTGAACGACGCGCTGTATACCGAGCTGCGCGTACGCCGCGAGCTGTCCTACGGCCCCTGGAGCGAACGCACCGCCTGGGCCAACCAGGGTTTCATGAGCCTCAATGCGAATGTCGAGCGGGACGAGCAGCAAGCGGCGCAAAAGGCCTTGAGGGAGCTGGTGGAGAAGATCCGCCAGGACGGCCTCGACCCGCAGCGCTTCGCTCGCATCCAGCGCGTGGCGCGGGCGCAACTGGCCTGGAGCACGCCGGGCAATTCGACGCTGGCGGATTACTACTGGGGTGCGCTGGCGGACTTCGACGACGGCAGGTTCCCCGACGAGGACAAGCGCCTGGCGAAGGTCAGCCTGGCTCATGCCAACGACGTGGCGAAGCAGCTGTTCAAGGACGACGGTTATCTGCGCATCGAGAAACCGCTGCTGGATGACGACATGGTCTACCCGCTGGCGGGGTTGGGCGCGGCGTTGCTGGCGGGGCTGCTGGGGCTGGCGCTGTGGCGCCGACGGGGCTGACACCCCGTCGGGACGCCTTCAGGCTTCAGAGTGCGAGGCGGCGGATGACCTGGCAGGAATCGTCCGGGTCGATCTGGGCGCGGAAGCCGAGCTCGCGCGCCATGTCGCGCATGTCGCGGTCCATGGACGAATCGATCGAGTACATCTGGTGGAAGCCATTGCGCTTGGCCACATCGATCAGGTGGCGCATCAGCGCGACGTCCAGGCCCAGTTGCTTGAATTCGTCGGCGATGGTGACAGCGCATTCGCACTGCTGGTTATCCACAGCCGCGTAGCGGCTGATGCCGACTTCGCGCAGCTCGCCATCCACATGGGTCAGGGCGATGAAGGCCATGGTGGTCTGATAATCCACATCCATCAGGCGGTCGAGCAGGCGATCATCGATCTTCACTTCGCCATGGAAGCGGAACTTGCGGGTCATGGGGGACAGGCGCTCGAGGAACAGACGTTCGCGCTCGCGGTCTTCCGCGCGCAACGGACGGATCAGCACGTGGCTGCCGTCTTCGAGGGTTTCTATCCAGTGATCGGCGCCAACAGCCCCGAGGGCTGCGAGCTCGGCTGTAGTGTGGGTGATCATGACGCGTTCTCCGCTGGCGAAGAGGGATTGGGATGACCCTATCCTTCTCCCGCGGGTGCCGGGCGAGCCTGACTTGGGTCAATGCCGCCCGGAACCGTACTGGGACAGAACGTCGCAGCGTCCCTCAGGCGCTGGCAGAGAGCGCTCCGGCGCGCACGCGAGCGCCCTTGCGGAACAGCACCAGGGTGGCGAGCAGGCCGAGGGCTGCCGCGCCGCTGAGCCAGATGCCCGGCGCGGCCTTGTTGTCCAGGGTGTGGATAAGCCAGGTGCAGACCGCCGGGGTGAAGCCGCCGAAGGTCGCGGTCGCCAGGCTGTAGGCCAGGGAGAAACCGGTGGTGCGCACGTCCGCCGGCATGACTTCGGTGAGCGCAACGACCATGGCGCCGTTGTAGCTGCCATAGAGGAAGGACAGCCACAGCTCCACTTCCAGCAGGCGCGCGAAGCTCGGCTCGGCCACCAGCCAGGACAGCATCGGGTAGGCCGTCACCAGCGCCAGCACGGTGGCGGCCAGCAGCAACGGCTTGCGCCCGACGCGGTCGGAGACGGCGCCCATCAGCGGCAGCCAGAGGAAGTTGGAGAGGCCCACGCACATGGTCACCAGCAGGCTGTCGAAGTCCGACAGGTGCAGTTCGTTCTTGCCGAAGGTCGGGGTGTAGGCGGTGATCAGGTAGAAGGACACGGTGGTCATCACCACCATGGCGGTGCCGGCCAGCACCAGGCCGAAGTTCTGGCCGATGGAGCGCAGTACCTGGCTCAGCGTGGGGCGATGCTTGCGTTGCTGGAATTCGGGGGTTTCCTCCAGCGAACGGCGAATGATGAACAGCGCCGGGACGATCAGGCAACCGACGAAGAACGGCACGCGCCAGCCCCACTCGCCCATGTCCTGGGGACTCAGCCAGTGGTTGAGGATCACGCCCAGCAGGCCGGCGAAGACCACCGCCACCTGTTGGCTCGCCGACTGCCAGCTGACGAAGAAGCCGCGCTTGCCGGGAGTGGCGATTTCCGCGAGGTAAACCGACACGCCGCCCAGCTCCACGCCGGCGGAGAAGCCCTGCAGCAGCCGGCCGAACAGCACCAGCAGCGGCGCCGCCACGCCGAGCGTGGCATAGCCCGGTACAAAGGCGATCAGCAGGGTGCCCATGGCCATCAGGCCGAGGGTGATGATCAGCCCCTGACGGCGGCCGTGCCGGTCGATGTACGCGCCGAGGAAGATGGCGCCCAGCGGGCGCATCAGGAATCCGGCGCCAAAGGTCGCCAGCGACAGCATCAGCGAGGCGAAGGGGTCGTCACCGGGAAAGAAGGTCTTGGCAATGGCGGTGGCGTAGAAGCCATACACCATGAAGTCGTACATCTCGAGGAAGTTGCCACTCACCACGCGGAAGACGGCTTTGGCTTTGGAATTGTTCGAGGCCATAAGAACATCACTCAGGGCTGTTACACGGAGATTTCCCAGGGGAAATCGACGGTCCCTGTCCGCGGCAGGCAGCTTCTGGACAGGAAATTATTTGTAACCCTATGTGTAAAAGGACCGGCTCGACAATCGGAAAATGGCTGGAAGGTCCATATTTAGTGGATTTGAAAGCTTCGCGAAAGCTTCGCTACCACTCGTCGGATAGACGAATTCAGCGAACGGAGTCGCACTTATCCAAACATATTCAAATTACATCTCAAACTTGTTGATTACTTAAACAACTTAACTTCCCACAGAACATACTGTAGGAAACTGTCATTATTTAAGATAAGTCTTAAAGAAATATCGCAAGTAACAATCCTATTTTTATATAAGAAATTTCCTCAATTAGAAGTTAGCTTTCCCACAAAAAGGGAGAGCTTTCATATGAACAAATTGTGGGGAATGGGGTTGCTGCTTTTCCTCGCCGGCTGCAACGGCTGGGTCTCGCCGGAAACCGATGGCCACCTGACCGACCGCTACTTCACGGTGCTATCCGGGCCGCCAATCCCGGGGTTGATCGTCGCCTCCGCGGTGCAATGGAACGCCGATTACGCCGTGACCGCCGCCCATACGCCTTTCCTGCGCAACCAGGCCTATCGCTGCAGCACCGGCTGCGACCTGCTGTTCATCGCCCACAAGGCCGACGGCGCCCTGCCGCAATGGCGCCAGTTCCGCCCGGGCGAAGCGGTCACGGCGCTGGGCAGCAGTTCATTGCTGATCCCCATGAGCAGCATGGGCAAGGTCTGGCCGGTGCCCTTCGTCGACGGCGGTTCGGCCAGCGGCGAACGCTACGGCGTGCATGACGCGGCCATCGCCAAGGGGATGTCCGGCGGGCCGCTGATCGCCAACGACGGCAGCGTGCTGGGGATCAATATCGGCTTCCAGGCAGGGTTCCGGCCGCCGGCGAGCCGCCCGGAGCTGGCCGGCATGTCACGCCTGAGCGTGTTCGTGCCCTACAGCGTCATCCAGCGCGAGTGGCTGCTGTTCCAGGCACAGGCGGCGCGCCGGACTCCTCACGCCCTTCAGGCGAAGAACCAGTAGCACACGCCGATGGAGGCCAGCACGCCGGCCAGGTCCGCCAGCAAAGCGCAGCCAACGGCGTGGCGGGCACGCTGGATGCCGACGGCGCCGAAGTACACGGCGAGTACATAGAAGGTGGTCTCGGTGCTGCCCTGGACCGTAGCCGCCACCAGTGCCGGGAAGCTGTCCACGCCATGGGATTGCATGGTTTCCAGCAGCATCGCCCGCGCGGCGCTGCCGGAGAACGGCTTGACCAGCGCGGTAGGCAATGCGTCGACGAAGCGGGTATCCCAGCCCACGCCGTCAACCACCCAGCGAATGCCGTCCAGCGCCATTTCCAGTGCACCGGAGGCACGCAACACGCCGACGGCGCAGAGCATCGCCACCAGGTAAGGCAGCAGGTTCTTGGCGACGTCGAAGCCTTCCTTCGCACCTTCGACGAAGGTTTCGTAGACCGGCACCTTCTTCAGCCAGCCGACGATCAGGAACAGCATGATGATGCCGAACAGCGTCAGGTTGCCCAGCAATGAGGACAGCTGCGCCAGCGCGGTGGCGGAGAGCCCCGCCAGCAGCGCCATGAAGGCGCCGAGCGCCAGCGCGCCGGGAATCAGGTAGGCCAGCACTACCGGGTCCCACAGGCGCAGGCGCTGCATCACCGCCACGCTGAGCAGGCCCACCAGGGTGGAGGCGCTGGTAGCCAGCAGGATCGGCAGGAACACCAGGGTCGGATCCACCGCACCCTGCTGGGCGCGGTACATGAAGATGGTCACCGGCAGCAGGGTCAGCGACGAGGCGTTGAGCACCAGGAAGAGAATCTGCGCGTTGCTCGCGGTGGTGCTGCTGGGGTTGAGCTCCTGCAGCGCCTTCATGGCTTTCAGGCCAATGGGCGTGGCAGCGTTGTCCAGGCCCAGGCCGTTGGCGGCGAAGTTCAGGGTGATCAGGCCGATGGCCGGATGGCCGGCAGGCACTTCCGGCATCAGGCGGCGGAACAGCGGGCCGAGCAGCACCGCGAGCTTCTCCACCAGGCCGGCCTTCTCGGCGATGCGCAGGAAGCCCAGCCACAGGGTCAGGGTGCCGAACAGCAGCACCATGACTTCCACCGACAGCTTGGCCATGGCGAACAGGCTCTCCACCATGGCGGCGAATACAGTGGCCTCGCCACCCAGCAGCCAGCGGGAAAGCGCGGTGACCGCCGCGACGATGAAAAAGCCCAGCCACAGGCCGTTGAGCATGCGATGTCCCCCTTGGAATGGGCGCGATGATAGCGGCACGGGCACCTTGGGCGCCAGAAACGACAAGGCCCCGGACGCTGCCGGGGCCTTGTGGATAACCCTTGCGGGTCAGTGCGGGACAGGGCTCTGCTGGCCCTCCGGGCTCTCACCTTCGAGGAATTCCTCGACGCGCCCGTTGCGCATGGCTTCCCAGTAGCGCGCGCCCTTCTGCGCGTCGTAGACGCCTTCCCACTTGGAGATCACCAGCACTGCCAGGGCGTTGCCGATCACGTTCAGCGCGGTGCGCGCCATGTCCATGATGCGGTCGACGCCGGCGATGAAGGCCAGGCCTTCCAGCGGGATGCCCACGCTGCCCAGGGTCGCCAGCAGCACCACGAAGGAAACGCCCGGCACGCCGGCGATGCCCTTGGAGGTGACCATCAGGGTCAGCACCAGCATCAGTTGCTGGCCGATGGACAGGTCGATGCCGTAGAGCTGGGCGATGAAGATCGCCGCGATGCTCTGGTACAGGGTCGAGCCATCGAGGTTGAACGAATAGCCGGTGGGCACCACGAAGCTGCTTACCGCCTTGGGTGCGCCGTAGGCTTCCATCTTCTCGATGATGCGCGGCAGCACGGTCTCGGAGCTGGCGGTGGAATAGGCCAGGACCAGCTCGTCCTTGAAGATGCGCATCAGCTTGATGATGGAGAAGCCGAACAGCCTTGCAGCCAGGCCCAGCACCATGAAGGCGAAGAAGGCGATGGCGAAGTACACCAGCACCACCAGCTTGGCCAGCGGCAGCAACGAGGCGAAGCCGAAGTTGGCGACCGTCACGGCGATCAGCGCGAACACGCCGATGGGGGCGTAGCGCATGATCATGTGGGTGACGCGGAACATGGCCTCGGCCACGCCCTGGAACATCTTCACCAGCGGCTCGCGGGTCGGCGCCGGCAGCGAGGACAGGCCCAGGCCGAACATCACCGAGAAGAAGATGATCGGCAGCATCTCGCCACGGGCCATGGCCGCGAAGATGTTCGACGGGATCAGGTTGAGGATGGTCTCGACGAACGCGTGGTGATGCTCGACTTCCTTGGCGGTCTGCGCGTACTGGGAGATATCCACAGTGCCCAGGGTGCTCATGTCGATACCGGCGCCGGGCTGGAAGAGGTTCGCCAGCAGCAGGCCGACCACGATGGCGACGGTGGTGATGATCTCGAAATAGACGATGGTCTTCAGGCCGATGCGGCCGAGCTTCTTCGCGTCTCCCATGCCGGCGATGCCGACGATGAGCGAGGAAATCACGATCGGTACGACGATCATCTTGATGAGGCGGATGAAGATGTCGCCCGCCGGCTGGAGGATATTGCTGATCCACCAGGCCTTTTCCGCGCTGAAATGATTGAGCGCGGCGCCCAGTGCGATTCCGAGTACCAGGCCGATGAGGATCTGCCAGGCGAGGCTGAGCTTGGCTTTGCCCATAGTGAGTCACCCTTGATTCTTGTGGAAGTCGGGGTCGCCGAACCATCGGGATGCCGACGGCCAGCGAAAAAAGGGGCGCATGATTCCGACCCACCCTTGTCCCGTCTAATGCCGGAAACGCCTACCCCATGCACAATCGGCATGGGAAAAGGCATCTGAAACCTTGGTTCCAGGTCGTCAGACCCTTGATTTTCTGCATGACACAGGTTCCTCAACGCCTGTCACGCAGCGCTCTTCAAAGCCGTCTAGGCTTGGTGCAAATTGGCCATCAATGGCATGTATCGGTCGGAGAAGAAGCCGGGGCGCGAGGACGACGGCTATCTGTTTCCGGATGTACGGTCGCGCCATGGGACCGTCGGGGATGGCCGTGGGCGAGCAAATAGCCCATCGGCGGCAAGGCTGGCGGGAGCGCGGGCGCTGTGGATAAGTCGCTCGACTCCGCTCTTCATTGTGGCAGCGGTGGCTGAACGTCGATCGGGCAAAACGCCCGACGAGGATCGGCGGGTGATTGTAAGACGTTTCCACAACGCTCCGAATTGACTGACATCAGTGAAGTTCGACCGGCTTCGAGCGAGCGTGCGGCTACCCTGCCGCCGCCGCGACAGCCGGGTAAGCAATGGGTTGTTCAATGTGGTGAAAGCACAACGCGGTGAAACTCTGAATAAGGATGCTCCATGACGCGACGCTACGTAGTACCCACCCTGCTCTTCGCCGGCGCCCTGGCGCTGGCCGGCTGCTCCAGCCAGAAACCGGACGCCTCGCAGTACTCGGGCTTCCTCGGCGACTACTCGCAACTCAAGCCCGCCACCTCCCCCAGCGGCCAGCCGGTGCTGCGCTGGGTCGACCCGAACCTGAAGCTGCAGAACTACAGCTCGGTACTGGTCGAGCGGCCGGTCTATTACCCGCCGCCCAAGCCGAACGAGAACATCGATCAAAAAACACTCAACGAGATCCCCGACTACCTGAAGAAGCAGGTGGAGCTGCAGCTGGGCAGCCGCTATCGCATCGTCCAGCAGGCTGATCGTGACACCCTGGTGCTGCGCACCGCCATCACCGGCGTGAACATTTCCACCGAGGGCCTCAAGGCCTACGAAGTGATCCCGATCGCGCTGGTGGTGGCAGCCACGACCACGGCCATGGGCACCCGTGACCAGGACACCGAGGTCTACGTGGAATTCGAGGCGCTGGATGGCGCGACCAGCAAACCGGTCGCCAAGGTGGTGCGCAAGGGCGCTGGCAAGACGCTGGAGAACACCAGCACTCACCTGAATCTCACCGATCTGAAACCGGTGCTCGACGGCTGGGCGCGCGATGCCGCGAACTTCAAGCCGTAAGGCACTGCAAGACATGAAATGAAGCGCTCCGGAACCGGCGCGAGAATCCCGCGCCGGTTCCGGAGGCTTTGCCTGGCCCGGCCCGCTATTGCGGAGGTACCCCCTGTACCCCTGGGTCATTCAGGACCTGACGCATCCCGAACATCCCGGCCCCCTGGCCGTGCGTACGCCTTCTGGATACGCGAATCTCTGAACCTGCCTGCCGCGTTGAAAACGCTCAGTACCAGTTCGGATCGCTCTTGAGCTGGTCGTCGAGGATCCTTTTCACGGAATCGTCCGGCTCGCCCAGCCAACGGAAGCTGGCGTGCTTGCTCGGCGATTTGTCCGCCGGAAGGTTCTCAGGAACCTTCACATACAGCGCGTAGGCCTTGTCCTTGTCCCAGGTGAAGGCCACGTACAGCCTCTGCGCGGCGCAGTTGTGCTGCTCGCACAGCTGACCGACCAGGTATTTGTCGCCCTGCTCGTCCACCGCCTGCATCGGCGTCGCGGTGCCGCTGAGGTTCATGACCCAGTCGGGCAGGCGACTCTCGTCCTTGATCACCGATTGCCAGGTGTCGCGGTACTGCTCGTCGCTGGCAATCAGCTCGTTGAGGCGGTACTGCGCATCCTTGTCCGCCGCGGCCGCCAGGGCCTGGGCCCCGGCGCCGAGCAGCAGAGCCGACAGCAGCAGATTGCGGGTAAAGCTCATCGCTACGCTCCTTGTTCCACTATTCAGCCGGTTTCCAGGGCATCAACCTCGACGCCGGCCCATGACGAACGACACGATGAACAGCACCAGGAAGATCACGAACAGGATCTTGGCGATACTGGTGGCGGCGCCGGCGATACCGCCGAAGCCCAGGACGGCGGCAATGATGGCGATGATCAGGAATGTCAGTGCCCAGCTAAGCATGGGGTCTCTCCTCTTCTCGTTGTCGGTGTGGCACCGCTTTCGGGTACCTGGTCCGGAGCGCTTGCAGGGCAGTCTCCGGAGGAAGTGTCCGCCCGGGCGCTGCCGGGCACTGCGGACTTATCGGGTACGCCAGCGGCGGACCAGCGATAGGGTTCAGAACACCCAGCCACTCTGGGTCCGCCCCATGGGCTGAACCTGCGCCTGGGTCTGCGCCTGCGGGGCCTGCAGTACTGGGGCCTGGTTGTGAGCGGGCGCGGCCTGTGGATAACGCGACGCTTCGCGGTACAGGCCGGGGGCGCTGGAGGCGGTCGGGACATAAGCGACCGGCGCGCTGGAAGCCTGGGCCTGGGACACCTGCATCTGCAGCTGCACCTGGTTGATGAGCAGCAGCAGCAGGGCACCGGCAAAGAAAATCCGGCTCCATACATCGATACGCGCGACTGGCACTTGGCTGTTGGTTCCGCTGTTCATCCCGTTTCTCCTGCCCGTCGCCGGCCTGTTTGGCGAACCCTTGAACCGGCTCCTCCGGTCTTTCAGGTCCTTCGCCACCGCGGGTGGTTCGTTGACTGTCTTGCACTAGGAATTGCACGGCGCATGCCAGTCTGTGAAATCAACATTTTTCCTTATAAATCAATTAGTTAAATATGGTACTCAAGTCCCTTTGTACCGCATCCTGCACGATGGCTTTGCCAGGGTCGTGCGTTTTGCAATTCCACCTCCGGGCACCTCCCTGTGCCTTTGTGAAGCGCGTCACTCCAGCGAATGCTTGAGCTGGCTCATCTCGTCGTGGCACGCACGCACCTTGGGCAGCTCGGCGCGCAGCAGCGCCTGGGTCTCCGGCGTCCCGTTGTGCAGGGCATCCTCGAATGCGTGAAGGATGCGGTCTTCGGTTTCCTCCAGCTGCGCGACGTAACTGGCGGCCTCGTCGCTGGCCAGGGTCGCGCGCGTGTCGGCATAGACCTGGCGCAGCCGGCCCAGCAGGGTGCCGCCGCCAGCCGGGTCCTCGTGGTTTGCCGCCACGGCTCCCGCCAGGGCGTTGATGACGTCGGTCTTGGCCTGCGCCATCGATTGGAACAGGCGCTGCAGGCGAGCGTCCTTCACTTCCTGGATCGCATGCTGGTAGAAGCGCTGGCCGTCGCGGGTGATCTCGATGAGCTCATTGAGCTGACTGGTCGTGCGGGTCATGACAGGTTCTCCTGCGTAGTGGGGTGGAATCAGGCGGCCTGGCCGGCCACCTTCAAGGCGGTGGCGTCCACATCACGCACACCGCGGGTCTTGCGAGCCGAGTCGATCAATTGCTGGCGCTCCGCGGCGCTGGGCACCTCGCCGCTCAGCGTGACCACGCCGTCGCGGGTCGAGACGCCAATGGAAAGCCCGCCCAGCGCACGGGCGGAGAGGATGCCGGCCTTGATCTGGCTGGTGATCCAGGCATCGCTGACCGCGGCCTGGGCGTCGCCGACGGATTTTTCGAAGCGCTGGGTCGAGGCGGCGTCCGGGTCGACCTTCAGCCGGTTATCCACCGAGCTGACACCCTCGGTCTGCGCCGCAAGGTGCGCGGCTTCCTGGCTGGCCGCCTCACTGACCACGGTGCCCTCCAGGGTGATGGCGCCCGCCCGGCTGCCGACCTTGATATCCAGGCCTTCACCGTGCTTCTCCAGCAGCAGCCGGGATTTCACCCGGGCGGCCAACGTAGCGTCGTCCCAACGCTGGACCGCACCTGGCTCGGTGGCGGGCTCGGCCTTCTGCGCAGTGGCCAGCGAGGGGTCGACGCCCAGCTGGTTATCCACAGCCGTGATGCCTTCGATGCTGCCGGCGATCTGCCCGGCCAGCGCCTTCTGTTCATCGCTGGCCACCGCGCCGGTGAGCTGGGCCCGTCCGCCCTCGACATCCACCTTGATGGTGAAAGGCTTGAGCTCGCGGTTGAGGTTGATGGCCGTCCAGATGGAACCTTCCTGGCGCGCTTCGACCAATTGAGCGGATAGCCCGGCTTCGGCGGCATGGCCGGCGGATGGCTGCAGGGCGAGCAACGCGGAGCTCAGGGCAAGGGCAAGGATCCTGGGATTGGGCGACTTGGACATGACGGTCTCCGGCAAACGATGGTGCAGCATTGGATCCGCAAGCGCCGTGCCAGTGCCTTTTGTGGATAAAATTCCTGTAATTCAATGTGTTGGGCGGTCCATGCACAGCCTGCTCCTGTGCACCCTGCCCGAGGGGACAGAAAGATTCTTGCAACTTGCACGAAAAACCCTGGACTAAGAAAAATCGCACCCCTTACAACTACGAATCACACAACGAGGAAATCGCTGAATGGACGCAACGCCTGAACAGCAAGGCCGGATCCTGCTGGTCGATGACGAGTCCGCCATCCTGCGCTCGTTCCGCTACTGCCTGGAGGACGAGGGCTACAGCGTCGCCACCGCCAGTAGCGCGCAGCAGGCGGAGAACCTGCTGCAGCGCCAGGTATTCGATCTGTGTTTCCTGGACCTGCGCCTGGGCGACGACAACGGCCTGGACGTACTGGCGCAAATGCGCGTGCAGGCACCCTGGATGCGCGTGGTGATAGTCACCGCCCACTCCGCCGTGGACACCGCCGTCGACGCCATGCAGGCCGGCGCCGCCGACTACCTGGTGAAACCCTGCAGCCCCGATCAGCTGCGCCTGGCCGCCGCCAAGCAGCTGGAAGTACGCCAGCTCACCGCGCGCATCGAGGCGCTCGAAGGAGAGATGCGCAAGCAGGGCGATGTGCTGGAGTCCCACAGCCCGGCGATGGCTGCCGTGCTGGAAACCGCTCGCCAGGTAGCCGCCACCGACGCCAACATCCTCATCCTCGGGGAATCCGGCTCGGGCAAGGGCGAGCTGGCGCGGGCCATCCACGGCTGGAGCAAACGCGCGAAGAAATCCTGCGTCACCATCAACTGCCCTTCGCTGTCCGCCGAACTGATGGAAAGCGAGCTGTTCGGCCACAGCCGCGGCGCCTTCACCGGGGCGACGGAAAATACCCTGGGGCGAATCAGCCAGGCCGACGGCGGGACGCTTTTCCTCGACGAGATCGGCGATTTTCCCATCACGCTGCAGCCAAAACTGCTGCGCTTCATCCAGGACAAGGAATACGAGCGTATCGGCGATCCGGTCACCCGCAACGCCGATGTGCGGATCCTCGCGGCCACCAACCGCGACCTGGCCGGCATGGTCGCCCAAGGCACGTTCCGCGAAGACCTGCTCTACCGCCTGAACGTGATCGTGCTCAACCTGCCCCCGCTGCGCGAACGCGCGGAGGACATCATCGGCCTGGCGGAACGCTTCCTGGCCCGCTTCGTGAAGGACTATGGCCGTCCGGCCCGGGGCTTCACCGACGAGGCGCGTGCCCTGCTGCGTCGCTACAACTGGCCGGGCAATGTGCGCGAGCTACGCAACGTAATCGAACGTGCAAGTATCATCTGCAATAACGAGCTGATCGGGGTGGAACAGCTGGCAATCGGCGAGCAGACTACCAGCTCCGCTCCGCGCATTGGCGAGGCCATGAGCCTGGAGGAACTGGAGAAAGCCCACATCGCTGCCGTCATGGCCTCCAGCGCCACCCTGGACCAGGCGGCCAAGACCCTGGGAATCGACGCCTCAACCCTGTATCGCAAGCGCAAGCAGTACAGCCTGTGAAACTGCCGATCCCGATGACGCTGCGCACCCGGCTCTTCGTGAGCATCTCGGCGCTCATCACGGTCGCGCTGCTGGGACTGCTGCTCGGACTGTTCAGCGTGATGCTCACCGGCCGCGAGCAGGCGCAGCTGATCCAGCGCAACTTCGCGGTCATCGAGGTCAGCCAGCGCCTGCGCCAGGCGCTGGGCGACGAACTGGTGCAGGTGCTCAGTGCGCGTCCGAGCGCGGAACACCTGGAAGCGGCACGTCTTCACTTCGCCCAGGCTCTGGAGCGGGGCCGCCTGCTGGCGCGCAACGGCAGCGAAAGGCTGGCGATGAGCGAGATCGCCGACGCCCATCGGCTGTTCGTCGAGGCCACCGAAACCCCCGGCCCCGGCCGGCCGGAGTTGCTGGCGGACAGCGACCTGAGCCGCTCTCTGGACGGCCTGCGCAGCCGCCTGCAGACCCTGCATCAGGACGCCATCCAGCGGATCAGCGAGGACGAGCGCTCTTCCCGTGACCGGGTGCTGCTGGTCACCGGCCTGCTCAGCCTGATCGGCATCGCCATCCTGGTGGTCGGCTTCATCACCGCCCACAGCATCGCCCGCCGCTTCGGCGCACCCATCGAGACCCTGGCCAAGGCCGCCGACAAGATCGGCCAGGGCGACTTCGACGTCACCCTGCCGGTTTCCGGTGTCGCCGAGATGTCTTCCCTGAGCCGCCGCTTCGGCCTGATGGCGGAAGCGTTGCGCCTTTACCGCGCCAGCAATACCGAGGCGCTGGGGTCGGGTCGCAAACGCCTGCTGGCGGTGCTCGACAGCATCGACGATGGCCTGGTGATCCTCGATCGCCACGGCCGCATCGAGCACGCCAATCCGGTCGCCACCCGCCAGCTGTTCTCCCAGAGCGACCCCCAGGGCCAGGAGCTGGGTGCGCTGCTGAACAATCCGGCACTGACCCAGGCCGTCCAGCGCGTCCTGAGCGGCAACCTGCTGGAAGAAACGCCCCAGGACCTGGTCGTCGAGGTCAGCGGCGAAAGCCGCCTGCTGACCTGGGGCATGTCGCCGGTCAGCCATGACGACGGGCGCAATATCGGTGCGGTGATGGTGGTGCGCGACGTCACCGAACAGCGCGCCTTCGAACGCGTGCGCAACGACTTCGTGCTGCGCGCCTCCCATGAACTGCGCACGCCCATGACCGGCATGCACATGGCCTTCGGGTTGCTCGCCGAACGCCTGAGGTTTCCCGAAGAGTCACGCGAGCGCGACCTGGTGCGCACCGTGGACGAGGAGATGCACCGCCTGGTGCGGCTGATCAATGACCTGCTGAACTTCTCGCGCTACCAGAGCGGCACCCAGAAGCTGGAATTGCAGCTGTGCGACATCGGCGATCTGCTGAGCCAGGCACACCATCGCTTCGCCGGTCTTGCCGCGGAGAAACACATCGAACTGGTCCTGGAGATCGCCGAGGGCCTGCCGCCGATCAACATCGACCGCACGCAGATCGAACGGGTGCTGGACAACCTGATCGGCAACGCGCTGCGCCATACGCCCGAGGGCGGCACCATCCGCCTCCAGGCACGCTGCCAGGAGGATCGCGTGGCTATTGCCGTGGAGGACAGCGGCGACGGCATCCCGCTGAGCCAGCAGGGACGGATCTTCGAACCTTTCGTGCAGGTCGGCCGCAAGAAGGGCGGTGTCGGGCTCGGCCTGGCACTTTGTCGGGAAATCGTGCAACTGCATGGCGGGCGCATCGCCCTGCGTTCGCAACAGGGCAAGGGCTCGCGCTTCTACCTGCTGCTGCCGGTCTAGGAAGTCGGTACCGCCAGCAGCAGTGCGGCGGTTTCCAGGTCCGGCTCGCCGTCGAAGCGCTCCGGGCGGAAGCGCATCTGGAACGCCGCGATCACGTTGCGGGTTTCCTCGTCCATCACTCCATTGAGCGGCACTGCGTAACCGTGGCGCGCCAGCTGCTGCTGGAACCAGCCCGGCGCTGGCAGCTGGCCATTCAGTTCGGCCAGGCGACGCGCCAGTTCGCCCGGTTTCGGCCAGGGGATCAGGCCGGCTTCGGCAAGCCTCTTCCAGGGGAACAGCGGACCCGGGTCGACCTTGCGCTGTGGGGCGATATCGCTGTGGCCGAGGATGTGCTCGGGGGTTATGCCCTGGCGCCGGGTGATGTCCTTCAGCAACGCGATCAGTGCCTCGATCTGCGCATCCGGGTAGGGGTACCAGATCTTCCCGCTCGGGGTGTCGCGGTAGCCGGGGTTCACCAGCTCGATGCCGATGGAGGTGGAATTGAGCCAGGTCCGCCCCTGCCATTCGCTGGCGCCGGCGTGCCAGGCGCGGCGGTTCTCGTCCACCAGCTGGTAGATGGTCGGCGGGTTGTCGCCGATCAGGTAGTGCGCGCTCACCTCGCCATGGGTAAGCAACGCCAGCGAGCGCGGCAGGTTGGCCGAGGTGTAGTGGACGATGACGTACTGGATGCGGCTGTCCTGGTTCTTCGACACGTGCTCGCGATCGATCTGCAGGCCCTTGTCAGCGCAGCCGGCGAGCAGGGTGGCGAGGAATGCGAAGGTCAGGGCACGCGACATCATGGTGGTCTCGAATCAGGCGGCGATGTGCAGGAAGCTGCGCACGTTCTGCAGGAGCATGTTCACGCTGAGCATGATCAGCAGCATGCCGGCCAGACGTTCCACCGCCATCAGCCCGCGCGGCCCGAGGAAGCGCTGGAGGAAGGCCGCCTGCATCAGGATGAAGGCGGTCGCCGCCCAGGCCAGGATCACCGCCAGGTACAGCTCCCACAAGGGACCAGTGTAGGTGCTGCGCAGGGTAATCAGCATCGCCAGCGCGGACGGCCCGGCCACCGCCGGAGTGGCCAGCGGCACGAACAGCGGCTCGTTGTCCGGCATGTCGCCCAGCACGCCCTGGGGGGTGGGGAAGATCAGCCGCATGGCGACCACGAACAGGATGATGCCGCCGGCGATGCCCGTGGCTTCCTTGGATAAGCCCAGCCCGGTGAGGATGTGCTCGCCCAGGGTAAGGAACAGCAGCAGCAGGCCGAGGGCGAACAGCAGCTCGCGCAACGCCACTTTTAGACGGCGTTCGGCAGGAACCGACTTGAGGGCGGCGAGGAACACAGCGATGTTGCCGAACGGGTCGGTGATCAGAAAGATCAGGATGGCGACGCCAAGCATGACCGGGAAGACTCCAGCGAGAACGAGCCATTCCGCGGTTTGCGATGGCCTGTGTATAACAGAAGGAACCAACACCCTGTGGATAAGAAGTTACCCACAGGGCGATGACGGGTGCGTCAGGACTTCCTGATCTTTTCCGGGCGCTTCCACCCTTCGATCACCCGCTGCTTGGCACGCCCGACGCCCAGCGTGCCGGCCGGAACCTCGGCGGTGATAGTGGAGCCCGCGCCAGTCGTGGCACCGGCGCCGATATCCACAGGCGCCACCAGCGAGTTGTTAGAACCGATGAAGACATCCTCCCCAATGGTGGTGCGCCACTTGTTCGCGCCATCGTAATTGCAGGTGATGGTGCCGGCGCCAATGTTGGTGCGGGCGCCGACTTCGCTGTCGCCCAGGTAGGTCAGGTGGCCGACCTTCACGCCATCCTGCAGGTGGGCGTTCTTCAGCTCGACGAAGTTACCCACATGCACCTTGCGCTCCAGCACGCTGCCCGGACGCAGGCGGGCGAACGGGCCGACATCGCTGTCGGGGCCGACGTGGGCACCTTCGAGATGCGAGTTGGCCTTGATGATGGCGCCGCGACGCAGGGTGCTGTCCTTGATGTAGCAGTTCGGGCCGATCTGTACATCGTCCTCGATCTCCACCTGGCCTTCGAGGATCACGTTGACGTCGATGGTCACGTCGCGGCCGACGCTCACTTCGCCACGCACGTCGAAGCGCACCGGATCGATCAGGGTGACGCCCTGGGCCATCAGTCGACGCGCCACACGCTGCTGGAAGAAGCGCTCCAGCTCGGAGAGCTGCAGGCGATCGTTGGCACCCTGGGTTTCCATCGCCACCAGGGGTTGGGCGGTGGCCACGCGCAGGCCGTCGGACACCGCCATGGCGATAACGTCGGTGAGGTAGTACTCGCCCTGGGCGTTGGCGTTGGACAGGCGCGACAGCCAGCCCAGCAGGCGTTCGCGCGGCGCGGCAAGAATGCCGGTGTTGCCTTCGCGGATGGCGCGCTGCTCGGCGGTGGCGTCCTTCTGCTCGACGATGGCCTGAACCTCGCCGGCTCCGTCGCGGATGATGCGGCCGTAGCCGGTGGGGTCTTCCAGCTCGACGGTCAGCAGCGCCAGTTGCTGCGGCGTGGCCTGCGCCATCAGGCGCTCGAGGGTCGGCTGCTCGATCAGCGGCACATCGCCGTAGAGGATCAGCACATTCTCAGCGCTCAGGAAGGGAGCGGCCTGCGCCACGGCGTGGCCGGTGCCCAGTTGCTCTTCCTGGATCACGAAATTCAGGTCATCCGCCTGCAGGCGCTCACGTACGAGGTCGGCTCCGTGGCCGATCACCACATGGATGCGCGACGGGCCGAGGCCACGAGCGGTATCGATCACATGGGCGAGCATCGGTTTGCCAGCGACCGGATGCAGGACTTTCGGCAGGGCCGAGCGCATGCGGGTGCCCTGGCCTGCGGCGAGGATGACGATTTCGAGGGACATGAGTGAGGGACCGTCCTGGTGAGCGGGAAAAGACCAAGTGTATAAAAAGAAAAAGGGTAGCCAAGGCTACCCTTTTCCCATTTGTCGCTAAAGCCCGAGGGCTTCGCGCCGGCTTAGCCGCCGTACTTCTTGCGAACCTGCTGGACCGTGCGCAGTTGCGCTGCGGCTTCGGCCAGGCGGGCTGCGGCGGAGCTGTAGTCGAACTCTGCACCTTTGCCTTGCAGAGCCTTCTCAGCTTCCTTCAGTGCGGTCTGGGCAGCCGCTTCGTCGAGGTCACCTGCACGAATCACGGTGTCGGCGAGAACCTTGACCATGTTCGGCTGTACTTCGAGGAAGCCACCGGAGATGTAATACACCTCCTGCTCGCCACCCTGCTTCACCAGGCGGATCGGACCCGGCTTGAGCTCGGTGATCAGCGGCGCGTGGCCCGGAGCGATACCCAGATCGCCCAGGGAGCCGTGCGCTACGACCAGCTCGACCAGACCGGAGAAGATCTCCGCTTCGGCGCTGACGATGTCGCAGTGGACAGTAATAGCCATACCCTTGCCTCACGTAAGCGCCCGTTGCCGGGCGCACGGATTACAGCTTCTTCGCTTTCTCGATGGCTTCTTCGATGCCGCCGACCATGTAGAACGCCTGCTCGGGCAGGTGATCGTAGTCGCCGTTGAGGATGCCTTTGAAGCCAGCGATGGTGTCCTTCAGGGAGACGTATTTGCCCGGCGAGCCGGTGAATACTTCAGCCACGAAGAACGGCTGGGACAGGAAGCGCTGGATCTTACGAGCACGGGCCACCAGCAGCTTGTCGGACTCGGACAGTTCGTCCATGCCGAGGATCGCGATGATGTCCTTCAGCTCCTTGTAGCGCTGCAGAACGTACTGCACGCCACGAGCGGTGTCGTAGTGATCCTGGCCGATGACCAGCGGGTCCAGCTGACGGGAAGTCGAGTCCAGCGGATCGACGGCCGGGTAGATACCCAGCGAGGCGATGTCACGGGACAGTACGACGGTGGCGTCCAGGTGGGCGAAGGTGGTCGCCGGGCTCGGGTCGGTCAGGTCGTCCGCGGGTACGTAGACGGCCTGGATCGAGGTGATCGAGCCTTTCTTGGTGGAGGTGATGCGTTCCTGCAGAACGCCCATCTCTTCGGCCAGGGTCGGCTGGTAACCTACTGCGGAAGGCATACGGCCCAGCAGTGCGGATACTTCGGTACCGGCGAGGGTGTAACGGTAGATGTTGTCGATGAACAGCAGTACGTCACGGCCTTCGTCACGGAACTTCTCGGCCATGGTCAGGCCGGTCAGTGCAACGCGCAGACGGTTGCCCGGCGGCTCGTTCATCTGGCCGTAAACCAGGGCTACCTTGTCCAGTACGCCGGAATCCTTCATCTCGTGGTAGAAGTCGTTACCCTCACGGGTACGCTCACCCACACCCGCGAACACAGAGTAACCGCTGTGCTCCATGGCGATGTTACGGATCAGTTCCATCATGTTCACGGTCTTGCCGACACCGGCGCCACCGAACAGACCGACTTTACCGCCCTTGGCGAACGGGCAGACCAGGTCGATAACCTTGATGCCGGTTTCGAGCAGGTCGTTGCCGCCAGCCTGGTCAGCGTAGGACGGAGCGTCGCGGTGAATACCCCAGCGCTCTTCCTCGCCGATGGGACCGGCTTCGTCGATCGGGTTGCCCAGCACGTCCATGATACGGCCCAGGGTCTTGGTGCCGACCGGGACGGAGATGGCTGCGCCGGTGCTTTCCACGTTCAGGCCACGCTTGAGGCCTTCGGTGGAACCCATCGCAATGGAACGAACCACGCCGTCGCCCAGCTGCTGCTGGACTTCCAGGGTGGTTTCGACGCCCTGAACTTTCAGGGCCTCGTAGATGCTCGGCACGGCATCGCGCGGGAATTCCACGTCGATCACGGCGCCGATGATTTGAACGATACGTCCGCTACTCATGTCTGGTTCCTCTGAATTTTGAACCTGTTCTTACACCGCGGCAGCGCCGCCGACGATTTCCGAGATTTCCTGGGTGATCGCCGCCTGACGTGCCTTGTTGTAGATCAGTTGCAGACCACTGATCAGATCACCGGCGTTGTCGGTAGCGTTCTTCATTGCAATCATCCGGGCCGCCTGTTCACAGGCGTTGTTCTCAACCACGGCCTGGTACACCTGGGATTCCACGTAGCGCACCAGCAGGCCGTCGAGGAGGGCCTTGGCGTCGGGTTCGTAGAGGTAGTCCCAGTGGTGCTTCAGCTCGGCATTGTCCTCGGCCACCAGGGGAATCAGCTGTTCCACGGTCGGCTTCTGGGTCATGGTGTTGACGAACTTGTTGGAAACCACGTACAGGCGATCGATACGACCTTCCAGGTAGGCATCCAGCATGACCTTGACGCTGCCGATCAGATCATTGATCGACGGCTCTTCGCCCAGGTGGCTGATAGCTGCAACCACGTTGCCGCCATAGCTCTTGAAGAAGGATGCACCCTTGGAGCCGATCACGCAGAGGTCGATCTCCGCGCCACGATCGCGCTGCCCGCTCATGTCCTTGACCAGAGCCTTGAACAGGTTGATGTTCAGGCCGCCAGCCAGGCCACGGTCGGAGCTCACCACGATGTAGCCGACGCGTTTTACTTCACGCTCGACCATGAACGGGTGACGGTATTCCGGGTTGGCGTTGGCCAGATGGCCGATCACCTGGCGAATGCGCTCCGCGTAGGGACGGCCGGCCGCCATGCGCATTTGTGCCTTGCGCATCTTGCTCACCGCCACCTTTTCCATGGCATTGGTGATTTTTTGCGTGCTTTTGATGCTCGCAATCTTGCTGCGAATCTCTTTTGCGCCTGCCATTTCACACCTATCGGTTTAGCAGGCGGGGGCCGCTAGCGACCCCCGCTGCGGCTTACCAGGTTTGGGTGGCCTTGAACTTCTCGATGCCGGCCTTGATGCCTGCGTCGATTTCGTCGTTGAAGTCACCCTTCTCGTTGATCTTCGCCAGCAGAGCGGCGTTCTCACGTTGGAAGTAGGCGATCAGCGCTTGTTCGAAGGCGCCCACCTTGGCGATCTCGACGTCCTGCAGGAAGCCACGCTCGGCGGCATACAGGGACAGCGACATCTCGGCGATGGACATCGGCGCGTATTGCTTCTGCTTCATCAGCTCGGTAACGCGCTGACCATGTTCCAGCTGCTTGCGGGTCGCGTCGTCCAGGTCCGAAGCGAACTGGGCGAAGGCCGCCAGTTCACGGTACTGGGCCAGCGCGGTACGGATACCGCCGGACAGCTTCTTGATGATCTTGGTCTGGGCCGCGCCACCGACACGGGATACCGAGATACCGGCGTTGACGGCCGGACGGATACCCGAGTTGAACATTGCGGATTCGAGGAAGATCTGACCGTCGGTGATGGAGATCACGTTGGTCGGAACGAACGCAGAAACGTCGCCAGCCTGGGTTTCGATGATCGGCAGGGCGGTCAGGGAACCGGTCTTGCCTTTCACTTCGCCGTTGGTGAACTTCTCTACATACTCTTCGGAAACGCGGGAAGCGCGCTCCAGCAGACGGCTGTGGAGATAGAACACGTCGCCCGGATAAGCTTCGCGGCCCGGCGGACGGCGCAGCAGCAGGGAGATCTGGCGGTAGGCCACGGCCTGCTTGGACAGGTCGTCGTACACGATCAGGGCGTCTTCACCGCGGTCGCGGAAGTATTCGCCCATGGTGCAGCCGGAGTACGGAGCCAGGTATTGCAGAGCGGCGGATTCCGAAGCGCTGGCAACCACCACGATGGTGTTGGCCAGGGCGCCGTTTTCTTCCAGCTTGCGAACGACGTTGGCGATGGTCGACTGCTTCTGACCGATGGCAACGTAGACGCAGCGGATGCCGCTGTTCTTCTGGTTGATGATGGCGTCGATGGCCAGAGCGGTTTTACCGATCTGACGGTCACCGATGATCAGCTCGCGCTGGCCACGGCCAACCGGGATCATGGCGTCGACCGACTTGTAACCGGTCTGAACCGGCTGGTCTACCGACTTACGCCAGATCACGCCCGGTGCCACTTTCTCGACTGCGTCGGTCAGCTTGGCATCGATCGGGCCTTTGCCATCGATCGGGTTACCCAGGGCGTCGACGACGCGACCCAGCAGTTCCGGACCAACCGGTACTTCCAGGATGCGGCCGGTGCACTTGGCGTTCATGCCTTCTTTGAGGTCCTGGTATTCACCCAGTACCACAGCACCGACGGAGTCTTGCTCCAGGTTCAGCGCCATACCGTAGACGCCGCCCGGGAATTCGATCATCTCGCCGTACATGACGTCGGCCAGACCGAAGATGCGCACGATGCCATCGGAAACACTGACGATGGTGCCTTCGTTGCGCGCTTGCGAGGCGACGTCGAGTTTCTCGATGCGCCCCTTGATGATTTCACTAATTTCGGAAGGATTGAGTTGCTGCATGCCGCTGCCCCTTCAAACTCAAGATTTCAACGCTTCGGCCAGTTTCGCGATTTTGCCGCGCACCGAGCCATCGATTACCAAGTCACCGGCGCGAATTACCACGCCGCCGATCAGGCTCGCGTCTTCCGACGCATGTAGTCGCACTTCGCGACTGAGCCGGGCGCTGAGAGCCTTGGCGAGTTTGTCCTGCTGTTCTTGGTCCAGGGCGAAGGCACTGGTGACCTCGACCTCGACCAGCTTTTCCTGCTCGGCCTTGAGTTGCTCGAACATCACGAAGATGGTCGGCAGCAGGTCGAGCCGCTTGTTTTCAGCCACAGTCCGGACGAAGTTCTGGGCCGGAGCATTGAGCTTGTCGCCACACACGTCGATCAGCGCGTCAGCCTTGGCTGCCGCGGTCAGCTGGGGCTCCTTGAGCAGCTGGCGCACGGTGTCGTCCCGCGACACTGCAGCCAGCACACCCAGAGCAGCGGACCAGTCGGCCAGTTGCTGATGAGCCTGGGCGTACTCGAAAGCCGCCTTCGCGTATGGACGAGCCAATGTGGTCAGTTCTGCCATATCGCCCTCTGCTTAGATCTCGGCGGCCAGTTGATCAACCAGCTGCTTTTGCGCGTTGGCATCGATCGAAGCACCCAGGATCTTCTCGGCGCCGGAGACGGCCAGGGCACCCACTTGGGCACGCAGGGCGTCCTTGACGCTGTTGAGTTCCTGTTCGATCTGGGCCTTGGCCTGGGCGATCATGCGATCACCTTCGGCACGGGCCTGATCACGGGCTTCGTCAACGATCTGGTTAGCGCTCTTCTTCGCCTGCTCGATGATTTCGGCTGCCTGAGCCTTGGCTTCGCGCAGTTGCTGACCCGCTTTCTCGTGGGCCAGTTCCAGGTCACGAGCCGCGCGGTTGGCAGCGTCCAGGCCGTCGGCGATCTTCTTCTGACGCTCGTGCAGAGCCGCGATGACCGGAGGCCATACGAACTTCATGCAGAACAGGACGAAGATGGCGAACGCGATGGCCTGGCCGATCAGAGTTGCATTAATGTTCACGCCAATACCTCGCTCGTTCGTTGTTCAGTCACAGATTTCCGCGCTGCGGAAATTACTGGGCAACCTGAGCAATGAACGGGTTAGCGAAGGTGAAGAACAGAGCGATACCAACGCCGATCATGGTCACGGCGTCGAGCAGGCCGGCGACGATGAACATTTTGACCTGCAGCATCGGAACCATTTCCGGCTGGCGAGCAGCGCCTTCCAGGAACTTGCCGCCCAGCAGGCCGAAGCCGATGGCGGTACCCAGAGCGCCCAGACCGATCAGCAGAGCAACGGCGATAGCAGTGAGTCCAACTACAGTTTCCATTTTTCCTCCCGACTTTTTTGTCGTGTTGGTTAAAGGTGAAGCAAGTTAAGGTGGTGAAGCTCTTCTTTCACCCCTTCCGCAAGGGAAGGGGCGTACAGAATCTTTGGATCAGTGGCTGTCTTCGTGGGCCATCGACAGGTAGACGATGGTCAGCATCATGAAGATGAAGGCCTGCAGGGTGATGATCAGGATGTGGAACACGGCCCACGCCCAGTTCAGCACGACGCCCATGCCGCCCAGCCAGAGGATGCCGGAACCGAACATCACGGCGATCAGGATGAAGATCAGCTCGCCGGCGTACATGTTGCCGAACAGACGCAGTGCCAGGGATACCGGCTTGGCGATCAGGGTCACGAACTCCAGCAGGAAGTTCACAGGGATCAGGATGATCTGAACCACCATGTTGCTGCTGTGGAACGGGTGCAGGGTCAGTTCGCCGAGGAAGCCGCCGATGCCCTTGACCTTGATGCTGTAGAAGATGATCAGCGCGAACACCGCGATCGACATGCCGAAGGTGGCATTCGGGTCGGTGGTGGCCACGGCGCGGAAGAACAGGTGCTCGTTGCCGGTGACCGCCTGCGCCGCGAGCGGCAGGAAGTCCACGGGCACCAGGTCGATCAGGTTCATCAGGAAGATCCAGACGAACACGGTCAGCGCCAGCGGTGCGATGAGCGGGTTACGGCCGTGGAAGGTGTCCTTCACGCTGCCGTCGACGAACTCCACGAGAACTTCGACGAAGTTCTGCAGGCCGCCGGGTTGACCGCTGGTGGCCTTCTTGGCTGCCATGCGGAAGATCAGGATGAACACCAGGCCGAGGAATACGGACCAGCCCAGGGTATCAACGTGGAATGCCCAGAAGCCCATTTCCTTGGCTTGTTCGGCGGTGTGGGCGAACCCCCAGGAACCATCCGGCAGACGACCCAGAGTCAGGTTCTGCAAGTGGTGCTGGATGTAACCCGAAGCGCTTTCTGCTGCCATGTTTGCCTCAATCGCTCTAAGGTCTTGTAAATGTGTTTCGCATCAGCAGGGGTGCAAACCAGCTGACCGCGAGGGTCAGCAGGTAGAGGCCGAACAGCGCCAGGGGCGCCAGGGGCTTCACACCTGCGAACGCCAGTGCGAAGAGCACTGCCGTCAGTATCAGTTTTCCCGCCTCACCGGCATAAAAGGACCGGACTATCAGCTGGGCAGAACGCGCGCCGCTGTAGCGGAACGCCTTGCGAGCAAAGTACAGATTCGGCAACCACGCAATCAGGCCCCCGAGCAATCCGGAATAGCCTGCGACCGATCCCCGTGCAAACCACAGGGCTGCTGCACCGATAAGCAGCACCACCAGTTGGACGAGCAACAGGCGAAATGCCGGTTGGCGATGGAAGGGCAAACGATGGGGCTTGCGGGGTTCCATCTCTGGCTCAAAGTCCTCTGGTGTCGGCTTCACAAATCAATAACTTGGCATACTTTGTGCCGACAAAATTGCGCGCAGAGTATAGGGGGCGCCGCATACCCGTTCAACCGTCAGGTAGTGATTTCCGACGACCCCCTACATAGCCTTTCGTATCAGCGTATGTGGGCCAGGACGCCCTGCAGTTCATCCAGGGAGTTGTAGCGGATCACCAACTGGCCCTTGCCCTTCTGGCCATGCCGAATCTGCACGGGAGCGCCCAGGCGCTCGGCCAGGCGCTGTTCGAGGCGGCTGATGTCGGGGTCGGTCCTGACCGCTTTGACAGTTTCCTCGGGAGCATTGAGCCACTGGCGTACCAGTGCTTCGGTCTGACGCACCGTGAAGCCGCGTGCGACAACATGTCGCGCACCTTCAACCTGCCGATTCTCGGGCAATCCGAGCAGGGCGCGGGCATGGCCCATTTCCAGGTCGCCATGCGAGAGCAGGGTCTTGATCTCTTCGGGCAGGGCGATCAGGCGCAGCAGGTTGGCCACGGTCACCCGGGATTTGCCCACGGCGTCGGCGACCTGCTGCTGGGTCAGCTGGAATTCCTGCTGCAGGCGCTGCAGGGCGGCGGCTTCTTCGATGGGGTTGAGGTCCTCGCGCTGGATGTTCTCGATCAGCGCCATGGCGATGGCGGCTTCGTCCGGTACTTCGCGGACCATGGCCGGGATCTTTTCCAGGCCGGCCTGCTGACTGGCGCGCCAGCGACGCTCGCCGGCGATGATCTCGTAGCGGCCCTTGTCGATCGGGCGCACCACGATCGGCTGCATCACACCCTGGGCCTTGATCGACTGGGCGAGTTCTTCCAGGGCCTGCGGGTCCATGTCGCGACGGGGCTGGTACTTGCCGCGCTGGATCAGGTCCAGCGGCAGGTGTTGCAGCTCCTTGCTGTCCACCTGAACGGCTTCTTCCTGCAGCGTAGCGGCGCTGGAGCCACTGAGCAGGGCGTCCAGCCCGCGTCCGAGACCTCGTTTCTTGGCGGCCATGCGGGTTCCTTAATCTCTTAGGCGGGGGCGGTGGTGCGGGCGGCGCGCTGACGGCGCACCAGCTCGCCGGCCAGCGCCAGGTAGGCGAGGGCACCGCGCGATTGCTTGTCGTAGACCAGCGCCGGCATGCCGAAGCTGGGTGCCTCGGCCAATCGCACGTTGCGCGGGATCACGGTGGTGTAGAGCTTGTCGCCGAAGTGTTCCTGCAGCTGCGCACTGACGTCGTTGGTCAGGCTGATGCGCGGGTCGTACATGGTACGCAGCAGGCCCTCGATCTTCAGCGCCGGATTGAGCCGCTCGGCGATGCGCTGGATGCTGTTCATCAGGTCGGTCAGGCCTTCGAGTGCGTAGTACTCGCACTGCATCGGGATGATCACGCCGTCCGAGGCGGACAAGGCGTTGACCGTCAGCATCGACAGCGACGGCGGGCAGTCAATGAGGATGAAGTCGTAGTTCTCGCGGATCGGCGCCAGCGCGTGGCGCAGGCGGTGTTCCTTCATGTCCATCTCCAGCAGTACCACTTCCGCCGCGGTGAGATCGCGGTTGGCGGGCAGCAGCTGGTAGCCGCCGTGCTCGGAGAACTGCATGGCCTGGGCCAGGTCGCATTCGCCGGTGAGCACGTCGTAGACGGAATGATCCAGGGACAACTTATCCACACCGCTGCCGGTGGTGGCGTTGCCCTGTGGATCGAGATCGATCAGCAGCACGCGGCGCTTGGTGGCGACCAGCGATGCCGCGAGGTTGATACAGGTCGTGGTCTTGCCGACGCCGCCCTTCTGGTTGGCGATCGCGAATACCTTAGCCATGGTTTTCCCCACTCCCCGTCATGCAGTGCGGCGCAGTATCAGCAGATGGCGCTGGCCTTGGCAACCCGGCACCGCCAGAGCGCGTTCGGCTTCGACGCGGAAATCTTCCGGAAGTGCCGCGAGCTCGTCGCTGGGGTGTACGCCTTTCATGGCCAGCCAGTTGGTCCGGGCATCGCCCAGGTGACGCGTCCAGTTGGTGAAGTCTTCGAGGCTGCTGAAAGCCCGGGAGACGATGCCGTTGAACGGCAGCTGGGGCTGGAAGGCTTCCACACGGCTGTGGATAACCTGCAGGTTGTCCAGCTTGAGCTCCAGCTTCACCTGGGTGAGGAAGCGGGTCTTCTTGCCGTTGCTGTCCAGCAGGGTCAGCGACTTGCCGGGGAACAGGATGGCCAGCGGGATGCCGGGCATGCCGCCGCCGCTCCCCACGTCCAGCCAGCGCTCGCCGCCCGCGGCTTCGAACTGCGGGACGATGCTCAGGCTGTCGAGCAGGTGGCGCGAGACCATTTCATCCACATCGCGCACGGCGGTGAGGTTGTAGGCCTTGTTCCACTTGGCCAGCAGGGCCAGGTAGTCCAGCAGGCGCTGCTGGGTTGCGGCGTCGATATCCAGGTCGAGCGTCTGGATGCCGCGCGCGAGTTCTTCGGCGTGGCGGGCAGTGACCAGGGACATCAGGCGCTCTGCTCCAGCTGACGACCGGACGAGCGCTTCTTCAGATGGATCAGCAACAGGGAGATCGCCGCCGGCGTAACGCCGGGGATGCGGCCGGCCTGTCCGAGGGTTTCCGGACGGGCATTGCCGAGCTTGAGCTGGATCTCCTTGGACAGCCCGGAGATGGACTGGTAGTCGATATCCACAGGCAGGCGGGTGTCTTCGCTGGCACGCAGGCGCGCGATCTCTTCCTGCTGGCGATCGATGTAGCCGGCGTACTTGGTACGGATTTCCACCTGTTCGGCGACCTGTGGGTCCTGCGCGCCGGCGCCAGTCACTTCGGCGAGGCTGGCGTAGTCGATTTCCGGACGGGCCAGCAGGTTCAGCAGGTTGTACTCGTGGGCCAGCGGCGTGCCGAAGCGCTCGGCGATCGCATCGCCCTGCGGCGTGTTGGGGCGAACCCAGGTGCTCTTCAGGCGCTGTTCTTCCTGCTCGATGCCTTCGCGCTTGGCTTCGAAGACTGCCCAGCGCTCGTCGTCGATCAGGCCCAGTTCGCGGCCTTTCTCGGTCAGGCGCAGGTCGGCGTTGTCCTCGCGCAGGATCAGTCGGTATTCGGCGCGCGAGGTGAACATGCGGTACGGCTCCTGGGTGCCGAGGGTGATCAGGTCGTCGACCAGCACGCCGATGTAGGCCTCGTCGCGACGCGGGCACCAGCTTTCACGGCCCTGCGAACGCAGCGCGGCGTTGGCGCCGGCGAGCAGCCCCTGGGCACCGGCTTCTTCGTAACCGGTGGTGCCGTTGATCTGGCCGGCGAAGAACAGGCCGCCGATGACCTTGGTCTCCAGGCTGTACTTCAGGTCGCGCGGATCGAAGTAGTCGTACTCGATGGCGTAGCCGGGGCGAACGATGTGGGCGTTCTCCATGCCGCGGATGGAACGCACGATATCCAGTTGCACATCGAAGGGCAGCGAGGTGGAGATGCCGTTCGGGTAAAGCTCATGGGTGGTCAGGCCTTCCGGCTCCAGGAAGACCTGATGGCTGTCCTTGTCGGCGAAGCGATGGATCTTGTCCTCGATCGACGGGCAATAGCGCGGGCCGACGCCTTCGATGACCCCGGAATACATGGGCGAGCGATCGAGGTTGGACGCGATGATCTCGTGGGTCCGCGAATTGGTATGGGTGATCCAGCAGCTGACCTGGCGCGGATGCATTTCCCTGGAGCCCAGGAAGGACATCACCGGGATCGGCGTATCGCCGGGCTGCTCGGTCATCACGCTGAAATCGACACTGCGTCCATCGATGCGCGGCGGCGTCCCGGTCTTCAGCCGGCCAACCCGCAGCGGCAGCTCGCGCAGGCGGCGCGCCAGGGCGATCGAAGGCGGATCGCCCGCCCGGCCACCGGAGTAGTTCTCCAGGCCGATGTGGATAAGTCCACCGAGGAAGGTGCCCGCGGTGAGGACGACGTTATCTGCGTGGAATTTCAGACCCATCTGAGTCACCACGCCGCGCACCTGATCCTGTTCGACGATCAGGTCATCGCAGGCCTGCTGGAATATCCACAGGTTCGGCTGGTTCTCCAGGATCTCGCGTACGGCAGCCTTGTAGAGCACACGGTCGGCCTGGGCCCGGGTCGCACGGACTGCCGGACCTTTGCGGCTGTTCAACACGCGGAACTGAATGCCGCCCTTATCGGTGGCCAGTGCCATGGCACCGCCCAGCGCATCGATTTCCTTTACCAGATGGCTTTTGCCGATCCCACCGATGGCGGGGTTGCAGCTCATCTGGCCAAGGGTTTCCACATTGTGGGTGAGCAGCAGCGTCTTCACGCCCATGCGTGCAGCCGCTAGTGCGGCCTCTGTGCCGGCATGGCCGCCGCCGATCACGATCACGTCAAAACGGGAAGGGAAATCCACCACGCACCTCGTGCCTGTTGATCAAGGAGAAAGAAGAGAGCCGGACAGTATAGGGGGTTAGGGCTTTCGATTGAAGGCACCTGAACAAAAAATAGCCAATGGACGCTATTCGCCTCTATAGAAAATAAAAGAGAGGAATCTTTTTAAATCTTTTTAGAGCTTGTGTTTATGTATGGTGAAGCCGTTTTCTGTGGATAAGCATCTGTAGGCCAGGTACAGCGATGGTTACAGCGACTGATAACCCTGTGTCGATGCTGTACGGTTGCGGGGGATCTCCCGTGTCCAGCCTGTGGATTAACTGCGTTGTTATCAACAGGCGGGTTTACCCACAGGGTCAGGCAGGGTTTGTTAACCTATCTGTACGCGAATTTTCCACAAGGTTCACGGAGCCCTGTGGAATTTGCATTTTCCGCCCTGTAAGCCCCATATACAGGGCGTCTCTACGAATTACCGGCTGTGGATAGTTGCCCGTGCGAAAAGCATCGGGCAGGGGGAGGCGCGGTGACGAGACGGGCCCGTCACCGGTCGGGGAAAGCAGCGTTGTGGATTACTTGCCGATGCAGAAGCTGGAGAAGATGCGTCCCAACAGGTCGTCCGGCGTGAAGGCACCGGTAATCTCGCCCAGCGCCTGCTGTGCTTGACGCAGGTCCTCGGCCAGCAGCTCGCCTGCGCCGCTCAGGGTGAGCTGGGCGCGACCGTGCTCGAGGCTGTCTCCAGCCAGGCGCAAGGCCTCCAGGTGGCGGCGGCGCGCGCTGAAGCTGTTCTCGGCGGTCTGCTCGAAGCCCATGCAGGCTTTGAGATGCTCGCGCAGCAGGTCCAGGCCGTTGCCGGAACGGGCGGAGAGGGTAATGGTGACGTGACCGTCAGCGCTCTGTTCGAGCCCGATGCTCTCTGTGGATAAATCCGCCTTGTTACGGATCAGGGTGACGTGCGCCGGGTCGGGGCGGCTGTCGAGGAATTCCGGCCACAAGGCAAAGGGATCGCTGGCCTCAGGCGCGGTGCAGTCGACCACCAGAAGGACGCGATCCGCCTCGTTGATGGCCTTCAGGGCGCGTTCCACGCCGATCTTTTCCACATGGTCATCGGTACTGCGCAGGCCCGCAGTGTCGATGATGTGCAGCGGCATGCCGTCGATGTGGATATGTTCGCGCAGTACGTCGCGAGTGGTGCCGGCGATATCGGTGACGATGGCCGCTTCGCGCCCTGCCAGGGCATTCAGCAGGCTGGATTTGCCGGCATTGGGGCGTCCGGCGATCACCACCGTCATGCCGTCGCGCAGCAGCGCGCCCTGGCCTGCCTCGCGCAGCACCGAAGCCAGTTCGGCGCGCACCGCGTCCAGTTGCGAGAGGACATGGCCGTCGGCAAGGAAGTCGATTTCTTCTTCCGGGAAGTCGATGGCGGCTTCTACGTACATGCGCAGGCCGATCAGCTGGTCGGTCAGGCTGTGTACGCGACGGGAGAACTCGCCCTGCAGCGAGCGCACGGCGTTGCGCGCCGCCTGCGCGGAGCTTGCCTCGATGAGGTCGGCAATGGCTTCGGCCTGCGCCAGGTCGAGCTTGTCGTTGAGGAAGGCGCGCTCGCTGAACTCGCCGGGGCGGGCCTGGCGCGCTCCCAGCTCCAGGCAGCGCTGCAGCAGCATGTCCATTACTACCGGACCGCCGTGCCCCTGCAGTTCCAGCACATCTTCGCCGGTGAAGGAGTTCGGGCCGGGGAAATACAGCAACAGTCCTTCGTCGATGACCTCGCCGTCATCGGCGTGGAACGGCCCGTAGTGGGCGTAGCGCGGTTGGGGCTCGCGGCCGCTGAGGATGATGGCCATGGCGCGGGCGCGGGGACCGGAGACGCGGACGATGCCCACCCCGCCACGGCCCTGGGCGGTGGCGACGGCGGCGATGGTTTCACGGGCTGCATTCATGTCGGCGGTCTCGCGATGGTTGCCGTGGCTGGCGGCAAGGCAAGGTTATCCACATAGCAAAACGCCCCACGAGGGGGCGTCTTGTCGATCTTTGTCGGGCGGCGACGTCAGGCGGAAGCCTTCTTCGCGGCACCTTCGATCCGACGGGTAATGTACCACTGCTGTGCGATGGACAGGCAGTTGTTCACAACCCAGTACAGGACCAGACCAGCCGGGAACCACAGGAAGAAGAAGGTGAAGATGATCGGCATCAGCTTCATCACCTTGGCCTGCATGGGGTCCGGCGGCGTCGGGTTGAGCATCTGCTGGACCAGCATGGTGGCGCCCATGATGATCGGCAGGATGAAGAACGGATCCTTCACCGAGAGGTCGACGATCCAGCCCAGCCAAGGCGCCTGGCGCATCTCGACGCTTTCCAGCAGTACCCAGTACAGGGAAAGGAAGACCGGCATCTGCACCAGGATCGGCAGGCAGCCGCCCAGCGGATTGATCTTCTCCTTCTTGTACAGCTCCATCATCGCCTGGGACATCTTCTGGCGATCGTCGCCATGCTGTTCCTTGAGCGCCTGCAGCTTCGGCGACACGGCGCGCATGCGGGCCATGGAGCGGTAGCTGGCAGCGGACAGCGGGAAGAAGGCCAGTTTGATGACGATGGTCAGGAAGATGATCGACCAGCCCCAGTTACCCACCAGGTTGTGGATATGTTGCAGCAGCCAGAAGATCGGCTGGGCGATGAACCACAGCGGACCGTAGTCGACGGTGAGTTCCAGGCCCGGGGACAGTTCCTTCAGGTACGCCTGCAGTTTCGGGCCGGCATACAGGGTCATGCTGGTTTCGCCCTTGGCACCCGGCGCGACGGTCAGGTTGGGACCGGTATAGCCGACGATGTAGTTGCCCTGGGCGTCCTTGCGGGTCATCACGCTGTGGGTATCGCCCTTGGCGGGAACCCAGGCGGTGACGAAGTAGTGCTGCAGCCAGGCTACCCAGCCACCCTGGACGGTTTCCTTGAACTGCTCCTTGTCCATGTCCTTCATGGACACTTTCACGTAGGGCTTTTCAGGGGTCCAGACCGCGGCACCGAGGTAGGTCGATACGCCGGTAGCGGTGGTGGAGGACGGGTCGACACTGGCGTCACGCTTGAGCTGGGCGAACAGCGAGGCGTTCCACGGTTTGTCGCTCTGGTTGTCGATCAGGTAGGTCACGCCGACCTGATAGGCGTTGGGATTGATGCACTCGAGCTTCTTCTGCGCCTTTTCCTTCTCGGTGCAATCGTTCTTCAGACCGCGGTGGAAGGTGAAGCGCTTGATGTAGCTCACGCCGTCCTGTGCATAAGTCAGGTCGACGACCATCTGGTCCTGGCCGTCGGCCAGTTCGTAGACGGGTTTGGCCGAGGCGTAGAGCGGGCGGCCGCTGGCGGCGGCATCCGGGCCGTTGGCGCCGGTCAGGCCGCTCTGGGCCAGGTAGGTGCGCTGGTTGTCACGCTCGAACAGCGGGAACGGCACGTCCGGGCGATCCTGGCGCAGCGGGTACTGGGTCAGGCCGAGCTTGATCACGTCGCCGCCGCGCGGGTCGATGGTCAGGTCCAGGACATCGGTCTTCACGCGGATCAGCTGTTCGCTGGCCGCCACCGGCTTCTGCTCGTTGGGCAGGCTGGCCTGGGCGTTCTGCGTGGTGGGTACGTCGGCATTGGCCGCGTTGCCGGCAGGCACGGAAGTGTCCGGCAGGCCTTCAGTCTGGTTGAAGGTCGCGGTCTGCGCCGGCAGTTCGGGCTGGCCGTAGTCCTTGTTCCACTGGAGAACCAGCGCATAGGACACGATTGCCAGGGCGACGAATAGGATTGAACGTTTGATGTCCATGGTTACTCGGCCGTCGAGGAAGGGGCGGGCTTGGATGGATCTGGCGGTACCGGATCGTAACCACCGGGATGCCAGGGGTGGCAGCGGCCGAGGCGACGAGCGGCCAGCCAGCCACCACGCAGGAAGCCATGGGTTTCAATGGCCTCCTGCGCGTAGCAGGAACAGCTGGGGTAGAAACGACAGTGCCTGCCCATCATGGGACTGATGGCGTAGCGGTAAAACTGGATCAGTAACAGCGCCAGTCTACGCATGGGAACTGTCGGCCACTCCCGGAGATTCTGTCGAAGGTCCCGGGCTGGGCCGATTGCGCAACAGGCGTTTCCAGAGCTTGCCGAACTGCTGGTGCAGCTCTTCATTCTCCAGATCGCCGAGGCCCTTGCGCGCGATCACCACGACATCCAGGCCAGCCAGCTTCTGCTGGTTATGCCGGAAGGATTCACGGAGAAGGCGTTTGAGGCGGTTGCGCTCGACGGCGAGCTTGACGTTCTTCTTGCCGATCACCAGACCCAGACGGGGATGATCGAGACCGTTTTCGCGCGCCAGCAGCAGGATGTGCTTGCCGGGAACCTTGGAGGTGGGGGAGTCGAAGACTGCTGTGAATTGCCGGGCTGTCAGAAGACGTTTATCCCGGCTGAAATCCCGACTCACCACCTGTGTCAGACAAATCAGACGGTCAGACGCTTACGGCCCTTGGCGCGACGACGCGACAGAACCTGACGACCGTTCTTGGTGGCCATGCGAGCGCGGAAACCGTGGACGCGAGCGCGCTTGAGGGTGCTGGGTTGGAAAGTACGTTTCATGATTCGGTACCTGGGCTTGACGACATGAGGTCGTAGTGACCCCGTTTAAAGAGACCGGCGATTCTAGTGAAATCGGGCGGTCAGGTCAATTTCCAACCAACCCCGGATACAAAATCTATAGAAAGGGAGGAAATCTCTTTTTTTAAAGATTGAAGCGATGATTATGTTTATGCAGGCCTCTGGCTGTGCATAACTCGACCGGGGCCTTTGAATAAGCGATATCGGGGAAATGATAACTCTGTCGGGAAGCGGTGCGTTGCTTGTGCGGGGCCGGTTGGAAAGCTGGGCATGGAATGCCGATTTTTCCACAAGGATTTTTTCCACAGAACGATCACCAGAGTCTTCCCCTGCCCCATCAAGCTGTTATCCACAAGGTTCGAGGCGCCATTACCCGACCGCCGGTAAAATCATTAACACCTTGATTTTGCTTGCATCCCGGCGCGCTTAACTGTGGATAAGTTGGTCCGGCGAGGCTACAATAGCGGCCTGTTTCGCTTTGCGACTTCTTTTGGGGGATATCCGTGTCCGTGGAACTTTGGCAGCAGTGCGTGGAGCTTCTGCGCGACGAGTTGCCGTCCCAGCAATTCAACACCTGGATCCGACCTCTGCAGGTCGAGGCCGAGGGTGAGGAGTTGCGCGTCTATGCACCCAACCGCTTCGTACTCGACTGGGTCAACGAGAAGTACATGGGCCGCCTGCTCGAACTGCTGGGCGAGCGCGGCAATGGACAGATCCCGGCGATCTCGCTGTTGATCGGCAGCCGCCGCAGCCGTACGCCGCGCCCTGCCCTGGTACCGACGCCTCAGGTCGCCGTTCAGCCGGTAGCGCAGCCCGTGGTTGCGCCCGCGCCCGTCGTTTCTGCGCCGGTGGCTCTGGCGGTCGCCGAACCTCAACCGGTTCAGGTGGCGCCGGTACAGACGCTGGCGGATCTGGACGAGTCCAGTCCGGGCATCGACCCGCTCGCGGCTGCCATGCCGGCCGCTGCCGTGCGTACCGAACGCAACGTGCAGGTAGAAGGTGCGCTCAAGCACACCAGCTACCTCAACCGCACCTTCACCTTCGAGAACTTCGTCGAAGGCAAATCCAACCAGTTGGCGCGCGCGGCGGCCTGGCAGGTGGCGGACAACCTCAAGCATGGTTACAACCCGCTCTTCCTTTATGGTGGCGTCGGCCTGGGCAAGACCCACCTGATGCACGCTGTGGGTAACCATCTGTTGAAGAAGAACCCCAATGCCAAGGTCGTGTACCTTCATTCGGAGCGTTTCGTCGCGGATATGGTGAAGGCGTTGCAGCTCAATGCCATCAACGAGTTCAAGCGCTTCTACCGTTCGGTGGACGCACTGCTGATCGACGACATCCAGTTCTTTGCCCGCAAGGAACGTTCCCAGGAAGAGTTCTTCCATACCTTCAACGCCCTTCTCGAAGGCGGCCAGCAGGTCATCCTGACCAGCGACCGCTACCCGAAGGAAATCGAAGGCCTGGAGGAGCGACTGAAGTCGCGCTTCGGCTGGGGCCTGACGGTGGCCGTGGAGCCGCCGGAGCTGGAAACCCGCGTGGCGATCCTGATGAAGAAGGCCGAGCAGGCCAAGGTCGAGCTGCCGCACGACGCTGCTTTCTTCATCGCCCAACGCATCCGCTCCAACGTGCGCGAGCTGGAAGGTGCGCTCAAGCGCGTGATCGCCCACTCCCACTTCATGGGCCGGCCGATCACCATCGAGCTGATCCGCGAGTCGCTGAAGGACCTGCTGGCCCTGCAGGACAAGCTCGTCAGCATCGACAACATCCAGCGCACCGTCGCCGAGTACTACAAGATCAAGATCGCCGACCTGCTTTCCAAGCGCCGTTCGCGCTCGGTGGCACGTCCGCGTCAGGTTGCCATGGCACTCTCCAAGGAACTGACCAACCACAGCCTGCCGGAGATCGGCGTGGCCTTCGGCGGTCGGGATCACACCACGGTGCTGCATGCCTGTCGTAAGATCGCTCAACTCAAGGAATCCGACGCGGATATCCGCGAGGACTACAAGAACCTGCTGCGTACTCTGACCACCTGACGCAGCCTCACGAGGCAAGGGACTAGACCATGCATTTCACTATTCAACGCGAAGCTCTGTTGAAACCCCTGCAGCTGGTCGCTGGCGTAGTCGAGCGCCGCCAGACGCTGCCGGTTCTTTCCAACGTCCTGCTGGTCGTCGAAGGCCAGCAACTGTCGCTGACCGGCACCGACCTCGAAGTCGAGCTGGTGGGTCGCGTTACCCTGGAAGACGCCGCCGAGCCGGGTGAAATCACCGTGCCTGCGCGCAAGCTGATGGATATCTGCAAGAGCCTGCCCAGCGACGCCGTGATCGATATCCGCGTCGACGAACAGAAGCTCCTGGTGAAAGCCGGCCGCAGCCGCTTCACCCTCTCCACCCTGCCGGCCAATGACTTCCCTACCGTGGAAGAAGGCCCAGGTTCGCTGACCTTCAGCCTGGTGCAGAGCAAGCTGCGTCGCCTGATCGATCGCACCAGCTTCGCCATGGCGCAGCAGGACGTTCGCTACTACCTCAACGGCATGCTGCTGGAAGTGGGCGGCGGTACCCTGCGTGCCGTGGCCACCGACGGCCACCGCCTGGCGATGTGCTCGCTGAGCAACGGCGTACCCGAAGCTCAGGATCGCCATCAGGTGATCGTGCCGCGCAAGGGCATCCTCGAACTGGCGCGCCTGCTCACCGAACAGGACGGCGAAGTGTCCATCGTTCTTGGTCAGCATCACATCCGCGCGACCACTGGCGAGTTCACCTTCACGTCCAAGCTGGTGGACGGCAAGTTCCCGGACTACGAGCGTGTCCTGCCCAAGGGCGGTGACAAGCTGGTACTGGGGGATCGCCAGGTGCTGCGCGAAGCGTTCAGCCGCACTGCCATTCTGTCCAACGAAAAGTACCGCGGCATTCGCCTGCAACTCTCCAACGGCCTTCTGAAAATCCAGGCAAACAACCCGGAGCAGGAAGAGGCGGAAGAAGAAGTGCAGGTCGACTATAACGGCGGCAGCCTGGAAATCGGCTTCAACGTCAGCTATCTGCTGGACGTACTGGGTGTCATGGGTACCGAACAGGTGCGCATGATCCTCTCCGACTCCAACAGCAGTGCGCTGCTGCAGGAAGCGGACAACGACGACTCCGCCTACGTCGTCATGCCGATGCGCCTCTGACGCGTATCGATGTCCCTTACCCGCCTTTCGGTCACCGCGGTGCGCAACCTGCACCCGGTGACCTTCTCCCCCTCCCCCCGCATCAACATCCTCTACGGCGAAAACGGCAGCGGCAAGACCAGCGTGCTGGAAGCCATCCATCTCCTCGGCCTCGCTCGCTCGTTCCGCAGCATGCGCCTGCAACCTGTCATCCAGTACGAAGAACCGGCCTGCACGGTTTTCGGACAGGTGCGCCTGGGCAATGGCTTCGACAGCAGTCTGGGCGTATCACGGGATCGCCAAGGCGAATTCCAGATTCGTATCGACGGGCAGAATGCGCGTAGCGCGGCCCAGCTTGCCGAGACCCTGCCGTTGCAGTTGATCAATCCGGACAGCTTCCGGCTGCTGGAGGGCGCGCCGAAGATTCGCCGGCAATTCCTCGACTGGGGAGTGTTCCACGTGGAACAACGCTTCATGGTCGCCTGGCAACGACTGCAGAAGGCCCTACGGCAGCGGAACTCGTGGCTCCGACATGGTAAACTGGACGGTGCTTCGCAGGCGGCCTGGGACCGCGAATTATGCTCGGCGAGCGACGAAATCGATGGCTATCGACGGTCCTATATCCAGGCGCTGAAACCCCAGTTCGAGCGGACGCTGGCCGAGCTTATCCAGCTCGATGACCTGACGCTCAGTTACTACCGGGGCTGGGACAAGGAGCGTGACCTCAGCGAGGTGCTGTCTTCCAGCTTGTTGCGTGACCAGCAGATGGGGCACACCCAGGCGGGACCGCAACGGGCGGATTTGAGAATTCGCCTGGGGGGACACAATGCTGCGGAGATTCTATCCCGCGGCCAGCAAAAATTGGTGGTCTGCGCGTTGCGGATCGCCCAGGGGCATTTGATCAATCAGGCGAAGCGCGGGCAATGCGTTTACCTAGTGGATGACCTCCCCTCCGAATTGGATGAGAAGCATCGGTTGTCTTTGTGCCGGCTTCTCGAGGATCTGGGTTGCCAGGTATTCATCACCTGCGTCGATCCGCACTTATTGAAAGACGGCTGGCAAATGGAAACGCCGGTGTCGATGTTCCACGTGGAACATGGGCGCGTCTCTCAGGACACTACCATCGGGAGTGAAGAATGAGCGAGAACACCTACGACTCTTCCAGTATCAAGGTGCTGAAGGGGTTGGATGCCGTACGTAAGCGTCCGGGCATGTACATCGGTGACACCGACGACGGCACCGGCCTGCACCACATGGTCTTCGAGGTCGTGGACAACTCGATCGACGAAGCGCTGGCGGGCTACTGCAGCGAGATCAGCATCACCATTCACACCGATGAATCCATCACTGTGCGCGACAACGGTCGCGGCATTCCGGTGGATATCCACAAGGAAGAAGGGGTCTCAGCGGCCGAGGTCATCATGACCGTCCTTCACGCCGGCGGTAAGTTCGACGACAACAGCTACAAGGTCTCCGGTGGTCTGCACGGTGTGGGTGTGTCGGTAGTGAACGCCCTCTCCCATGAGCTGCGACTGACCATTCGCCGCGAAGGCAAGGTCTGGGAGCAGGTTTACCACCACGGCGTCCCGCAGTTCCCGCTGCGTCCGGTCGGCGATACCGATGGCTCTGGCACCGAGGTGCACTTCAAGCCGTCCGCGGAAACCTTCCACAACATCCACTTCAGCTGGGACATCCTGGCCAAGCGGATCCGCGAGCTGTCCTTCCTGAACTCCGGCGTGGGTATCGTTCTGCGCGACGAGCGTGCCGGCAAGGAAGAGCTGTTCAAGTACGAGGGTGGCCTGCGCGCGTTCGTCGAGTACCTGAACACCAACAAGACCGCGGTGAACCAGGTCTTCCACTTCAACTGCCAGCGCGAAGAAGACGGAGTCGGCGTCGAAGTCGCCCTGCAGTGGAACGACAGCTTCAACGAGAACATCCTCTGCTTCACCAACAACATTCCGCAGCGTGACGGTGGTACCCACCTGGCGGGCTTCCGCTCTGCCCTCACCCGCCACCTGAACAACTACATCGAACAGGAAGGCCTGGCGAAGAAGTTCAAGATCGCCACCACCGGCGACGACGCCCGCGAAGGTCTGACCGCGATCATTTCGGTGAAGGTGCCGGATCCGAAGTTCAGCTCGCAGACCAAGGACAAGCTGGTTTCCTCGGAGGTGAAGACCGCCGTGGAACAGGAAATGGGCAAGTACTTCGCCGACTTCCTGCTGGAGAACCCGAACGAAGCCAAGGCCGTGGTCGGCAAGATGATCGATGCCGCTCGCGCCCGTGAGGCCGCGCGCAAGGCTCGCGAGATGACCCGCCGCAAGGGCGCGCTGGACATCGCCGGCCTGCCGGGCAAGCTCGCCGACTGCCAGGAGAAGGATCCCGCCCTCTCCGAACTGTACATCGTGGAAGGTGACTCCGCGGGCGGTTCTGCGAAGCAGGGCCGTAACCGCAAGACCCAGGCGATCCTGCCGCTCAAGGGCAAGATCCTCAACGTCGAGAAAGCTCGCTTCGACAAGATGCTGTCTTCCCAGGAAGTCGGCACGCTGATTACCGCGCTGGGCTGCGGTATCGGTCGCGAGGAGTACAACATCGACAAGCTGCGTTACCACAACATCATCATCATGACCGATGCTGACGTCGACGGTTCGCACATCCGTACCCTGCTGCTGACCTTCTTCTTCCGTCAGTTGCCGGAGCTGGTCGAGCGCGGCTACATCTATATCGCCCAGCCGCCGCTGTACAAGGTGAAGCGCGGCAAGCAGGAGCAGTACATCAAGGACGACGTGGCCATGGAGGAATACATGACCCAGTCGGCCCTCGAAGAGGCCAGCGTGCACGTCAACGAAAGCGCCCCGGGCCTGTCCGGCGAAGCGCTGGAGAAGCTGGTCAACGAGTACCGCGGCGTCATGCGCACCCTCTCCCGCCTGTCCCGTCTGTATCCGCAGGACCTCACCGAGCACTTCATCTACCTGCCGCGCATCGAGGCAGAGAAGCTGGGTGACGAGGCCACCATGCAGGGCTGGATCGAGCAGTTCCAGGCGCGCCTGAAGGCTGTCGAGAAATCCGGCCTGACCTACAAGGTCAGCCTGCGCGAAGACCGCGAACGTCATCTGTGGCTGCCGGAAGTCGAGATGGTTGCCCACGGCCTGTCGAACTACGTCACCTTCAACCGCGACTTCTTCGCCAGCAACGATTACCGCGCGGTAACCGATCTGGGCGGCAAGCTGAACAGCCTGCTCGAAGAAGGCGCCTACGTGCAGAAGGGCGAGCGCAAGAAGTCGGTCAGCACCTTCAAGGAAGCCCTGGACTGGCTGATGACCGAAGGCACCAAGCGCCACAACATCCAGCGATACAAAGGTCTGGGCGAAATGAACCCGGACCAGCTGTGGGAAACCACCATGGACCCGAACGTGCGCCGCATGCTGAAGGTGACCATCGAGGACGCCATCGCGGCCGACCAGCTGTTCAACACCCTGATGGGCGATGCCGTGGAGCCGCGCCGCGACTTCATCGAAAGCAACGCCCTGGCGGTGTCCAACCTGGACGTCTGACCTGCAGGCAAAAAGAAAGGGCCCTTCGGGGCCCTTTTCTTTTGCGCTGTGCTTTTGTCCCGAGGCCGCCTCAGGAGGCTTCGGCTACTGCCTGAGGCGTGGCGTCAGCCGGCAGCTCGCCCATGTCGCGCAGGGTCTGGATGACCCAGTTCTCGGCCCGCTGGTTGAGCTCGGTAATGGCGCGAGGGCCCTCCCCTTCGGCGTACATCGCCGGGCCGATTACCACCTGGATGGTGCCGGGGAACTTCGCCCAGCCGTTCTTTGGCCAGCAGTGGCCGGCATTGTGGGCAATCGGCAGCACCGGCAGGTTGGCGTTAACCGCCAGGGCTGCGCCGCCGCGGGAGAACTTGCCGATCTGGCCGGTGGGAACGCGGGTGCCTTCGGGGAAGATCAGCACCCAGGCACCTTGCTTCAGGCGTTCATCGCCCTGCTTGGCCATCTGCTTGAGGGCTACCTTGGGCTGGTCGCGGTTGATGGCGATGGGCTTGAGCAGCGCCATGGCCCAGCCGAAGAACGGGACGAACAGCAACTCGCGCTTGAGCACCTGGGCGAGGGGCTCGAAATAGCCGGTGAGGAAGAAGGTTTCCCAGGTGCTCTGGTGCTTGGAGAGAATCACGCAGGGCTGGTCCGGGATGTTCTCCACGCCCTTGAGTTCGTAGCGCACGCCGACCATCCAGGTGGCCAGCCAGACGGCGAACTTGCACCAGGCCTGGGCGACGAAACGGTAGCGCGCACGGAACGGCAGGAAGGGCGCGATGAGCAGGCTGAGGGTGCCCCAGACGAAGGCGCTGGACGACAGCAGCAGGTAGAAGAGTACGGTTCTGATGGCCTGCACTATCGACATGGGGGAAGGGTCCTCAGGAAAGAAGTTGGTCGGCGACTGCCGCCAGATCGTCGAAAACCAGCGTGCCTTCGGGCAACGGCTTGGACAGGGTACGCTCACCTTTGCCGGTCTTCACCAATACTGGCTGACAATCGACGGCCAGCGCGGCGTCCAGGTCACCCCGGCTGTCACCCACGAACCAGATACCACTCAGCTCGACGCCGTAGTGCTGGGCGATCTGACGCAGCATACCGGGTTTCGGCTTGCGGCAGTCGCAACCCTCGTCGGGGCCGTGGGGACAGTAGACGATTGTTCCCAGCTCGCCGCCCTGCTCTGCTACCAGTTCGCGCAAGCGCTGGTGCATGCTGTCGAGGATCGCCAGGTCGTAATAGCCGCGGGCGATACCGGACTGGTTGGTGGCGACGGCTACGGTCCAGCCCGCTTTGCTCAGGCGGGCGATGGCAGTGATCGCGCTGGGGATCGGGATCCACTCGTCGAGGGATTTGATGTAGGCGTCGGAGTCCTGGTTGATCACACCGTCGCGGTCGAGGATCAGTAGCTTCATGCTTCGATAAGTCACGGGCCTGGATAAGTCGGAAATGAAAAAGCCGGGAGTCCGTCACGGCGAACCGTTGCGAACTCCCGGCTTTCAGGCGGGCATCAGCCCAGCAGCGAGATGTCGGCGACGCCGAGGAACAACCCGCGCAGCTTGGCCAGCAGCGCGTAGCGGTTGGCCTTCACGGCGTTATCGTCCGCGTTGACCAGCACTTCCTCGAAGAAGGCATCGACCGGCGCGCGCAGGGCCGCCAGGCGGGCCAGGGCTGCACGATAGTCGCGAGCCGCGGCCAGTGGAGCCACTTCGTCTTCGGCGGCCGCCACGGCGCTGCCAAGGGCTTTCTCGGCGGTCTCGGCGAACAGACCGGCGTTGACCGCGGTAGGCACCTCGCCTTCGGCCTTGGCCAGGATGTTCGACACACGCTTGTTGGCGGCTGCCAGGGCCTCGGCTTCGGCCAACTGACGGAAGGCCTGCACGGCCTGTACGCGCTGATCGAAGTCCAGCGGAGCGGTCGGCTTGAGCGCACGCACGGCCTGGTACACGGCGACGTCCACGCCTTCGTCCTCATAACGAGCGCGCAGGCGGTCGAAGACGAAGTCCTGTACCTGCTCGGACAGGCCCGCAGCCTTCACCTTGTCACCGTACTGGGCCACGGCCACGCCAATGGCGTCGGCCAGGTCCAGGTCCAGCTGCTTCTCGATGAGGATGCGCAGCACGCCCAGGGCAGCACGCCGCAGGGCGTACGGGTCCTTGCTGCCGGTAGGCAGCATGCCGATGCCGAAGATGCCGACCAGGGTGTCGAGCTTGTCGGCCACGGCGACGGCGGCGCCGGTCAGCGTGCTCGGCAGTTCGGCGCCAGCGCCGCGCGGCATGTACTGCTCGTTCAGCGCCAGGGCAACATCCTTGGCCTCGCCGCCCGCGGTGGCGTAGTAGTAACCGGCGATGCCCTGCATCTCCGGGAACTCGCCAACCATCTCGGTGGCCAGGTCGCACTTGGAGAGGATGCCGGCGCGGGCCGCATTGGTCGCGTCACCACCGATGCGCTCGGCGATGTAGGCAGCCAGCCTGGATACGCGCTCGGCCTTCTCGTACACGGTGCCGAGCTGGGCCTGGAACACTACGTTCTTCAGACGGGCGTTGAAGGCCTCCAGCGGCTGCTTCTGGTCCTGCTTGAAGAAGAACTCGGCATCGGTCAGGCGCGGGCGCACGACCTTCTCGTTACCGGAGACGATGTGCTCCGGCGCCTTGCTCTCGACGTTGGCCACGGTGATGAAGCGCGGCAGCAGCTTGCCGTTGGCGTCCAGCAGGCAGAAGTACTTCTGGTTGTCCTGCATGGTGGTGATCAGGGCTTCCTGCGGCACGGCGAGGAAGCGCTCCTCGAAGGAGCACACCAGCGGCACCGGCCACTCGACCAGCGCAGTCACTTCGTCCAGCAGGTCGGCCGGGACGATGGCGCTGCCCTTCTGCTCGGCAGCCAGCTCGGCGACACGCCTGGCGATGATCTCGCGGCGCTCGGCGAAGTCGGCCAGCACGTGGGCGCTGCGCAGGTCTTCCAGGTAGTTGCCCGGTGCCGAGATGCGGACGTTGGCCGGATTGTGGAAGCGATGTCCGCGGGATTCGCGGCCGGCCTTGCGGGTCAGGATCTCGCAGTCGACGACCTCGTCGCCGAACAGCATCACCAGCCACTGGGTCGGGCGCACGAACTCTTCACGGCGGGCCGCCCAGCGCATGCGCTTGGGAATCGGCAGATCGTTCAGCGAGGTTTCGACGATACCCGGCAGCAGGTCGACGGCCGGCTGGCCGGCGATGGACTGGCTGAACTTGAGCTTCGGGCCGCTCTTGTCGATCTGTTCCAGGTCCACGCCGCACTTCTTGGCGAAGCCGAGGGCTGCCTGGGTCGGGTTGCCGCTGGCGTCGAAGGCGGCCTGCAGCGGCGGACCGTCGAGGTTCACGGTGCGATCGGGCTGCTGCACGGCGAGCTGGTCGATCTGCACGGCCAGGCGCCGCGGCGCGGCGTAGCAGCGCGCGGCGGCGTAGGTCAGGCCGGCGGCCTTGAGGCCCTTCTCGATGCCGGCCAGGAAGGCTTCACCGAGGCTTTTCAGCGCCTTGGGTGGCAGCTCTTCGGTGCCCAGTTCGACGAGGAAATCCTTCGCGCTCATTATTCGGCCTCCTTCAGCTTGGCCAGTACTTCGTCACGCAGTTCGGCTTTGGCCATCGGGAAGCCGAGGCGGGCGCGGGCCTGCAGGTAGCTCTGCGCGACGGCGCGGGCCAGGGTGCGCACGCGCAGGATATAGCGCTGACGCTCGGTCACCGAGATGGCGCGGCGGGCGTCCAGCAGGTTGAAGGTGTGCGAGGCCTTGAGGACCATCTCGTAGGTCGGCAGCGGCAGCTGCAGCTCGATCAGGCGGTTGGCTTCGCTTTCGTAGAAGTCGAACAGTTCGAACAGCTTCTCGACGTTGGCGTGCTCGAAGTTGTAGGTCGACTGCTCCACCTCGTTCTGGTGGAACACGTCGCCATAGGTGACCTTGCCGAACGGGCCGTCGGCCCACACCAGGTCATACACCGAGTCGACACCCTGGATGTACATGGCCAGGCGTTCCAGGCCGTAGGTGATCTCACCGGTGACCGGGTAGCACTCGATGCCGCCGACCTGCTGGAAGTAGGTGAACTGGGTGACTTCCATGCCGTTCAGCCAGATTTCCCAGCCCAGGCCCCAGGCGCCCAGGGTCGGCGATTCCCAGTTGTCCTCGACGAAACGGATGTCATGCACCAGCGGGTCGATGCCGATGGCCTGCAGCGAGCCCAGGTACAGCTCCTGGAAGTTTTCCGGGTTGGGCTTCAAGACCACCTGGAACTGGTAGTAGTGCTGCAGGCGGTTGGGGTTCTCGCCGTAGCGGCCGTCGGTGGGGCGGCGGCTCGGCTGCACGTACGCCGCGTTCCAGGTCTCCGGGCCCACGGCGCGGAGGAAGGTGGCGGTGTGGAAGGTGCCGGCGCCCACTTCCATGTCATAGGGCTGCAGCACCACACAACCCTGATCGGCCCAGTATTTTTGCAGGGCGAGGATCAGGTCCTGGAAGGTGGGCACGGCGGGCGTAGTCTGGCTCACGAATTTCACCTGTGCTGGATATACGACTAAAACCCGGCAGTATACCGCAAGACGCTTGCAGCTTGGGCTTTACAGCGTTTTTTGCGCGACCGTTTACACCCCGCCGCCGGCATGAAAATTCGGCCCACGACTGTATTTTTGTACAGTCATCCGTCTATAGTCAGAGCCTTCCCGTTTTCAAGGACGACCGCCATGCCGCGCTGCTTCTGGTGTAACGACGACCCGCTGTACATCGCCTACCACGACACCGAGTGGGGCGTTCCCCAGCGCGACGCCCGCGCGCTGTTCGAGATGATCATCCTCGAGGGCGCCCAGGCCGGCCTGTCGTGGATTACCGTGTTGAGGAAGCGCGAGCGCTACCGCGAGGTGCTGTTCGGCTTCGACCCGGAGCGCCTGGCCCGCATGACCGACGAGGAAATCGAGGAGCGCATGCAGGACCCGGGCATCATCCGCAACGTCGCCAAGCTGAAAGCGGCGCGGCAGAACGCGCAGGCCTGGCTGAAGCTGGAAGACCCGGTGGCCTTCCTCTGGTCCTTCGTCGGCGGCCAGCCCAAGGTCAACCACTTCAGCGGCCGCGGCGACGTGCCGGCGGTCACGCCCGAGGCCGAGGCCATGAGCAAGGCCCTGCGCAAGGCCGGGTTCAACTTCGTCGGCCCGACCATCTGCTACGCCTTCATGCAGGCCACCGGCATGGTGATGGACCACACCGTCGACTGCGATCGCTACGCCGAGCTCTGCTGATCCACTGTTGGGTAGGAGCGAGCTTGCTCGCGAACAGCCCAACGCCGATGCCGCCAGGAAATTCCGTTCGCGAGCAAGCTCGCTCCTACAGGGGGGCCGGCGCTGATGCAGGCGGTTCATCAGGCCGATCGAGACGCGCCTTTCGCCTTCGCTCGGCGCCACTGGTTAGAATGTGCGCACCTGAAAGAAGGAGTTACCCGTGGAGAAATTCAAGGGCGCGCTGGTGGTGGGCTTCCTGCGCTTGTTCGCCATGCTGCCGTGGCGCGCGGTGGGCGCATTGGGCGCCGGTATCGGCTGGCTGATGTGGAAGTTGCCCAACCGCTCCCGCGAGATCGTGCGGATCAACCTGTCGCACTGCTTCCCCGAGCTGTCCGAGGCGGAGCTGGAGAAACTGGTCGGCCAGAGCCTGATGGACATCGGCCGCACGCTCACCGAGAGCGCCTGCGCCTGGATGTGGTCGCCGCAAAAGTCGCTGCAGTACATCCGCGAAGTCGAAGGCATGGAAGTGCTGGAGGAAGCGCTGGCCTCCGGTGACGGCCTGGTCGGCATCACCAGCCACCTGGGCAACTGGGAAGTGCTCAACCACTTCTACTGCTCCTACGCCAAGCCGATCATCTTCTACCGCCCGCCCAAGCTCAAGGCCGTGGACGACCTGCTGAAGAAGCAGCGCGTGCAACTGGGCAACCGCGTCGCGCCCTCGACTCCCGAAGGCATCAAGAGCGTGATCAAGGAAGTGAAGAACGGCGGTTGCGTCGGCATTCCCTGCGACCCGGAACCGGAGCTGGGTTCGGGCCTGTTCGTGCCCTACCTGGGCACCACCGCGCTGACCAGCAAGTTCGTGCCCTCGCTGCTCTCGCGCGGCAAGGCCCGCGGCGTGTTCTTCCACGCCGTGCGCCTGCCCGATGGCAGCGGCTACAAGGTGATCCTCGAGGCCGCGCCGGCGGACATGTACGACAAGGACATGGAAGTGTCGGTGGCCGCGCTCAGTCGCGAGCTGGCCAAGTACGTGCGCGCCTATCCCAGCCAGTACATGTGGACGATGAAGCGTTTCAAGAAGCGGCCTGAGGGCGAGGCACGGTGGTACTGAATCCAGCGGTGACTGCCTGGCTGATGCGGTTCGCGAGCAAGCTCGCTCCTACGAAGAGCGCCGGATCGGACTTGTAGGAGCGAGCTTGCTCGCGAACCGGCCCAGGCACCGCCGCTGCCGGCGCTTCCTGAAACAGATTCCTTTCCACGCATCAACATCGTCCGCCCATAAGCCAGGAATCGCCCCATGCTCGGCCTGCCGACCACCGCCACCGCGCCGTTCTGTCCCTCGGAAGTCAAAGGCAGCATCCAGGTCGCAGCCGGGGCGCCGTTGTGGAAACGCATCCTGCAATTCGCCGGCCCCGGCCTGCTGGTCTCCATCGGCTACATGGACCCGGGCAACTGGGCCACCGCCATCGAAGCCGGCTCCGGGTTCGGCTACCAGCTGCTGTTCGTGGTGCTGCTTTCCAGCCTCGCGGGGATGGTCCTGCAATGCCTGGCGATGCGTCTGGGAATCGTCACCGGCCAGGACCTGGCGCAACTTTCCCGCACCCGCTACAGCCTCGGCACGGCGCGCCTGCAATGGCTGCTGGCGGAGCTCTCCATCGTCGCCACGGACCTCGCCGAAGTGCTCGGCTGCGCACTGGCCTTCCACCTGCTGCTGGGCGTCGACCTGGTCACCGGCGTCATCCTCACCGCCTTCGACACGCTCATCGTGCTCGGCCTCAAGGGCCAGCGCTTCCGCCACCTGGAAGCGATCATGCTCGGCCTGATCGTCACCATCAGCGGCTGCTACCTGGTCGAGCTGATCCTCATCAAGCCCTACTGGCCGGACGTCGCCGCCGGCTTCCTGCCCAGCTGGGACGCGGTGACCCAGCGAGAGCCGCTGTACCTGGCCATCGGCATCCTCGGCGCCACAGTGATGCCGCACAACCTCTACCTGCACTCCTCCATCGTGCAGACGCGGCAGGTCAGCGGCAGCAATGGCAAGGCCGCGGCGATCCGCCTGACGCGCATCGACACCGTGGTTTCGCTGAGCCTCGCGCTGCTGGTCAACGCGGCGATCCTGATTCTTGCCGCCGCCGCTTTCCACGAGACCGGCCACACCGGCGTCACCGAAATCCAGGACGCCTACCGCCTGCTCGAACCGCTGGTGGGCACCGGCCTTGCGGCGATCCTCTTCGGTGTCGCCCTGCTCGCCTCCGGGCAGAGCTCCACCTTCACCGGCACTATCGCCGGGCAGGTGATCATGGATGGCTTCCTGCAGATGAAGATTCCCTGCTGGCAGCGCCGCCTGATCACCCGCGCCCTGGCGCTGATCCCGGCGCTGATCGGCGTGGTGATGCTGGGCGACAAGGCCGTGGGCAAGCTGCTGGTGTTCAGCCAGGTGGTGCTCAGCCTGCAACTGCCCTTCGCGCTGTGGCCGCTGATCCGCTTCACCAGCGATCGCGCGCTGATGGGCGAGTTCGCCAACTCCCTGTTCACCCGCGTGCTGGCCTGGAGCTTGTTCGGCGTCATCAGCGCCGCCAATCTCTGGTTGCTCGTGCAACTGCTGGCTTGACCTGACCCACAGGTTTCAGGCCCATTAGTGGGCTGACATTCAGGACGGATGCCATTTCATGTCGAATCAACGGCAATACCCGCGTACCCCGATGAAGTGCCGGATCAAGATTAGCCATGCCAGCTTCGGCGATGTGTTCGGCCATACCCGCGACCTGTCCGATGGCGGCGTCTACGTGCGCCATGAAGTGCTCGCCGCGCTGCCGGCCGGCACTCGCGTTACCGGCCAGGTACAGGACATGCCCTTCGATGCGCCGATCCTGGAGATGGAAGTGATGCGCACCGACGCCGAGGGCGCGGGTTTCCGCTTCGTCGGCAACGCCTGATCCCCCGCTTCACTGCGAACTGCTTTCTGTAGGAGCGAGCTTGCTCGCGAACCCGAGCCCCGCAGCGGAGTTTGTTCGCGAGCAAGCTCGCTCCTACAAGTAAGGCAAAACCCCAGCGTTATCAGTTCGCCTCGTTCACCGCACTCAGGAAGGCCCGCGTCCGCTCGTGCTGCGGATGGCCGAAGAACTGCTGCGGGCTGCCCTGCTCCAGGATGCTGCCCTGGTGGAAGAAGCAAACCCGGTCGGCGAACTCGCGGGCGAAGCCCATCTGGTGGGTGACCATGAGCATCGTCAGGTTGTGCTCGGCGCCCAGCTTGCGCACCACGTTGAGCACCTCGCCGCACAGCTCCGGGTCCAGCGCCGAAGTCACCTCGTCGAACAGCATCACCTTGGGCCGCATCGCCAGCGCACGGGCAATGGCCACGCGCTGCTGCTGGCCGCCGGAAAGCTGCGAGGGGTAGTGGTCGAGCTTGTTGCCCAGGCCGACCATCTCCAGCAGTTCCACCGCGCGCTCGCGGGCCTCGTCACGGCGCATGCCGAGCACCTGCACCGGCGCTTCCATCACGTTGCGCAGCGCGCTCATGTGCGGGAACAGGTTGAAGCTCTGGAACACCATGCCGATCTTGCTGCGCACCTTGCGCACGTGGCTTTCCGGCGCGCGCACCAGCGTCTCGTTGCGCTTGAGGTGGGTCAGCGGCTCGCCATCGACCTCGATCAGGCCGCTGTCGATGGTTTCCAGGGTCATCAGCGCGCGCAGTAGCGTGGATTTTCCCGAGCCGCTGGGGCCGATGATGGCGACCTTCTCGTGGGCCTTCACCTCCAGGTTGAGGTCCTTGAGCACGCTGAAGCTGCCGTAGCTCTTGCACACATTGCGGAAGCTGACCATCGGCTGGGCCGTCTCGGCGCGTGCGGCCGGGGCATCCTGGCTCGAAGCGCGCGGGGCGGCTTGAAGGGAGTGAACGGACATCGGAGTACCTCCAGAAGAGTCAGTCATGGCAGCGCCGTGCGTTTTTCCACCTGGCGCACGACGCTCGCCAGGCCGATGGAAATGAGCAGGAAGAACACCCCGACCAGGGTGATCGGCTCCAGGTAGCGGAAGCTGTCCGAGCCGATGTTCTTCGCCTGCTGCATGATTTCCACCACGGTGATCGCGGAGAGCACCGGGGTGTCCTTGAACATGGCAATCAGGTAATTGCCCAGCGCCGGCAGCACCGGGCGGATCGCCTGGGGCAGGATCACCTCGCGGTAGGCCTTGAACGGCGAGAAGTTCAGCGCCGTGACGGCTTCCCACTGTCCGCGCGGCACCGCTTCCAGGCCGGCGCGGTACACCTCGGCGGTGTAGCAGGCGTAGTGCAGGGCGATGCCCAGGGTGCCGGCCACCAGGGCGGTCATGCTCAGCCCGTAGGTCGGCAGTACGTAGAACAGGAAGTACACCTGGATCAGCAGCGGCGTGCTGCGGATGAACTCGATCAGCCAGGCCGCCGGCCACGAGAGCCAGATATGCCGGCTGCGCCGAGCGATGGCAAAGAGCAGGCCGAACACCACCGCCAGGGCGAAGCCCACCAGGGTGATGGCAATGGTGCGCAGCGAGGCGTGCAGCAACTGCGGAAAAATCTGCCAGGCGAAGTCCCAGTCGAAGAGTTTCATCACAGGCCTCCGCGGATTCGGCCGTGCCCCAGCCAGCGTTCGAGGCGGCGCATGAGGAAGACGATGACCTGGGCCATGACGAAGTACAGCACCAGGGTGAGCAGGAAGATCTTCAGAGTCTCGAAGGTCGCCTGGTCCAGCTGGCGTGCGCGGAAGGTCAGGTCCGAGAGGGTGATCAGTGACACCAGCGAGGTGTTCTTCAGCAGCTCGATCAGCAGGTTGGTGCCCGGCGGGATCGCGCAGAGCAGCGCCTGCGGCAGGATGATCCGGCGAAAGCGCGTGAAGGGCGTCATGTTCAGCGCCAGCGAGGCTTCGTACTGCCCCTTGGGCACCGAACCGATGGCGCCGCGCATCACTTCCGCACCATAGGCGCCGATGTGCAGGCCGAGGCCGAGGATCGCCACGCTGTAGGCGCTCATCTCCAGGTTGAACGGCGGCAGCGGCAGCACGAAGTACAGCCAGAACAGCTGCACCAGCAGCGAAGTGCCGCGGAACAGCTCGATATAGGCGATGGCCAGCCAGCGCACCGCCGGCCACGGCGAAAGCCGGCCGAGCGCGGCGACGATGGCAGCGGCGACCGCCAGCAGGGAGCCGAAGACGGTCACCTGGACGGTGATCCAGGCGCCCTCCAGCAGCAGAGGAAGTAATTCACCCATGGTGCGTATCCCGTAGCGACAGGTTCGACCAAACGGCCGGGCAGGCGCGGCCTATGTCAGCGACGCGCCCCGCCCGGTCACTGTTTGCAGAGTTCGGCGGCGGTCTTGTCGGTGACGTTGGACTTGTCGAAGCCGAACGGCTTGACCGTCGCCAGGTGCTCGGCGCTGCCCAGCCACTGCTTGAGCTGCGCATTCACGGCATCGCGCAGGTCCTTGTCTTCCGGGCGGAAGGCCAGGGCGCCGTAACCGATGTGCGACGGGTCGTCCTTGAAGTCGGTGATGGCTTCCACCGAATCGCCGCCCTTCGCCGCGAGACCCTTCATGGTCAGCGCGGTACCGACGCTGGCATCGGCGCGGCCGGCGCGCACGGCCTGCAACTGGGCGGTGGTGTCGGGTACCTGGACGATCTGCTCTTCCGCCACGCCTTCCGCGCGGGCGTAACCCAGCTCGGCGGTGCCGGACATGATCGCCAGCTTCACGTCCGGGTTGTTCTTCACGTCGGCGTAGCTGTGCAGGTTCTTCGGGTTGCCCTTCTTCACCAGCAGCGAATCGGGAATCTGGTAGTGCGGGTCGGTGAAGATCACCTGCTGGCAACGCGGCGGGGTGATGTACATGCCGGCGGCGATCACATCGAAGCGTCCGGCGCGCAGGCCGGGGATCAGCGCGCCCCATTCGGTCAGCACCGGCTCGATCTTCTTCACGCCCATTTTCGTGAAGATCTGCGTGGCGATTTCCGGCGACTCGCCGGTGACCTTGCCGGAGGTCTCGGTGTAGGCGAACGGTGCTTCATTGGCGTAGCCGATGCGCACGGTGCCGGTGCTCTTGATGCGTTCCAGGGAGGTTTCGGCGTAGCTGCCGACGCTGGCGACAGCGCAGGCGAGCAGGGTGCAGGCAAGACTCAGGCGGCGCAGGAAAACAGGGGCGGTACTCATCTTCGGATCTCCTGATCTTCGCTTGCCGAACGCGGTGGGCGCGCGGCGATGGATGGCAGGTAGCAATGTCGTACGACTGTTGTTCTTGTAGGTCGGGCCCCGGGGTGGGGCCTTCCGAAGTTCTTACGCCGGCGGAAAACACCAGCTGGACGCCAGACTAAGCCGGCGGGCCTTGCGGCTGTTCCTGATCGACAACCCCGCGGCGTGAAAAACCCACCGTCGCAATGAACGCAGCCGAAGGTTTTTTCTGCGCGGGCCTGACAATGCGGCCCGATGTGCTGCCCGGCGTCCTGCTCCCGAGGATACAAAAGGGGTACAAGCACCGACATTGCACTAGGACAATTGCCGCCGGTGTGCTGGTCCGTCACTCTGGACCCCTGACCAGACGGAGCGCTGAAGATGGAAGCCTGGCGTCGCGCCCTGGCCGACCTGCGGGTCGGCGAATCCAAGTACAAGACCCTGGTGCAGGCCATCGCCGGCGACATCGAGCAGGGTCGCCTGAGCGATGGCCAGCGCCTGCCGCCGCAGCGCCACGTGGCCGATGGCCTGGGCATCAGCGTGCAGACCGTGACCAACGCCTACAAGGAACTGGAACGCCAGGGCCTGGTGCGCTGCGAGGTCGGTCGCGGCAGCTTCGTGTCGCGGCGGATGACCGAGGGCATGGCCCACTACATGGTCGACCACCCCGAGCGCGCGCTGGTGGACTTCTCCATCGCCAGCATCGTCCACACCCGCGAGCACGACCGCCTGTGGCAGGACAGCTGCCGCGAGCTGGCGCAGGAGACCGACCAGCCGTGGATGCGCGCCTGCCGCCCGGTCGCCGGCTTCGATGCGCACCGCGACGCCGGGGTGAAGTGGCTGGCGCAACTGGGCCTCCAGCGCGAGCGCGACGACCTGCTGATCACCAATGGCGCGGCCCACGGCATTTTCCTCGCCCTCGCCTCCCTAGCCGGGCCGGACGACGTGGTGCTCTGCGAACAGCTCACCGACCACGGTGTCATCGGCAATTCCCAGGTGCTCGGCTTCACCCTCAAGGGCGTGGAGATCGACAAGGAAGGCATCGACCCGGAGCACTTCGAGGACCTCTGCGCCAACGAGCGCATTACCGCACTGGTCTGCACGCCCAACCTGAACAACCCGACCTCCTGCGTGATGCCCGACACGCGCCGCCGCGAAATCGCCGCCATCGCCCAGCGCTACGGCGTGCACGTGATCGAGGATGACGTCTACGGCCCGCTGCTCGGCGAGCGCCGCCCGCCGCCGCTCAGCCACTACCTGCCGGACCTGTCGTTCTACTGCACCAGCTTCACCAAGAGCGTGCTCACCGGCCTGCGCATCGGTTACCTGGCCATGCCGCGCCGTCTGGCGCTGCGCACCGAGAGCATCCTGCGGGTGAACAGCTGGATGGCCACTCCGTTGCTGGCGGAAGTGGCGTGCCGCTGGATTCACAACGGCAACGCCCAGGCGCTGATCGGCCTGCAGCGCCGCGTGCTGGAGAAGCGCCAGGGGCTGGTGCGGGAGTTTCTCGGCGAGTATCTGCGCGGCTGCGATCCGCATTCCTTGAGCGCGTGGATCGGCATCCCCGAACACTGGGAACTGGACAGTCTGGTGCGCGAGCTGCGCCATCGGCACATCGCCGTGACACCACCCGATCCGTTCATGGTCCGCGGCACGCCACGGCCTCGGGCGATACGCCTGTGCATGGGCGCGGAATGCAGCGACGAACGCATGGCCGGCGCCCTGGAAGACATGCGCGAGCTGTTCGGGCAGTACCCGAAGATCCACGACTTCTAAGCCCCCTGCCGGGCCCGCGTTTATCGTCGTAGGGCGCATCCCTGTAGGAGCGGACCTTGTCCGCGAATCCTTCCGCGCATGCCGACCTTCGCGGAGAAGCTCCGCTCCTACAAGAGCGCAACTGCCCCGCCGGCGTAGGAGCGGACTCTGTCCGCGATGGCATAGTCCTAGCCCGTTGGGCGCATAACGCGCCAGCATTATCCGCCGTGACGAGCGCGGCGGATAACCTGTCTCAGGTTCTGAGCCGTACGCCCCTGCCTCCCTGCAGGACCGAGAGGGGCGCCTAGCCCTTGCCCGCGAACGGATTTCCCGGCGACGTCGAGGTTGGGCTGGTTCGCGAGCAAGCTCGCTCCTACGAAAAACACCTCTGATCAATACATCGTCCTAGTACATTCATCGCGACAATTCCCCGCCCCTACACTCGGCCCCACTGCATCCCCGGAGGCCGAGATGGAGCCGATTTCCCCCGTCGAGCTGTACCGCGCACGCCAGCGTATCCAGGGCCTGGTGCGGCAGACGCCGCTGGAGCATTCGCCCAGCCTGTCGCGCCTGCTCGGTGCGCCGGTGTACCTCAAGCTCGAATCGCAACAGATCACCGGCAGCTTCAAGCTGCGCGGCGCGAGCAACGCGATCGCCCAGCTCAGCGATGAGCAGAAAGCCAAGGGCGTCGTCGCCGCTTCCACCGGCAACCACGGCCGCGCGCTGGCCCACGCCGCGCGCGTGCTCGGCGTACAAGCGATCATTTGCCTGTCGCAGCTGGTGCCGGCGAACAAGGTCCAGGCGATCCGCGAGCTGGGCGCCGAGGTGCGCATCGTCGGCCACAGCCAGGACGACGCCCAGGCCGAAGCCGAGCGGATTGCCCGCGAGCAGGGCGCGGCGCTGCTGCCGCCCTTCGACCATCCGCAGATCATTGCCGGCCAGGGCACCCTCGGCCTGGAAATCCTCGAACAGCTGCCGGAGGTGCGCCAGGTGCTGGTGCCGCTCTCCGGCGGTGGCCTGTTCGGCGGCGTGGCGCTGGCGCTCAAGCATGTCGACCCGAGCATCCGCGTGCACGGCATCAGCATGCGTCGCGGCGCCGCCATGGCCGCCAGCCTCGCCGCCGGTCACCCGGTGGAGATCGAGGAATTGCCAACCCTGGCCGACTCCCTCGGCGGCGGCATCGGCCTGGACAACCGCTACACCTTCGCCCTGGCCCGCGACTATTGCGACCAGCTGCACCTGCTCGACGAACCCACCATCGCCGCCGGCGTCCGCCATGCCTACCGCGAGGAGCGGCAGGTGGTGGAAGGCGCCGCCGCGGTCGGCATCGCTGTCCTGCTGGACGGCCTGATCGCCCCGGTCGGCCCGGTGGTGGTGATCGTCAGCGGGCGCAACATCGCCATCGAACAACACCAGCAGATACTCGAGGAAACCGCCCATGGCTGACGTCACCCTGCTCAGCGAAGCCGACCTGCGCGCCTGTGTGGCAATAGACCGGGAGAGCCTCGACGCCGTCGAACAGGCCTTCCGCCTGCTCGCCACCGCGCCGGTGGCGATGCCGCCGATCCTTCGCCTGGACGTACCCGAGCACAACGGCGAAGTCGACGTGAAGACCGCCTACCTGCCCGGCCTGCCGCGCTTCGCCATCAAGGTCAGCCCCGGCTTCTTCGACAACCCCAGGCTCGGCCTGCCCAGCCTCAACGGCATGATGATGCTGCTCTCCTCGCGCACCGGCCTGCTCGATGCGCTGCTGCTGGACAACGGCTACCTCACCGCCGTGCGCACCGCCTGCGCTGGCGCGGTGGCGGCCAAGTGGCTGGCCCGCGAGGACGCCCGCCAGGTCGCGCTGATCGGCGCCGGTGAACAGGCGCGGCTGCAGCTCAAGGCGCTGTGTCTGGTGCGGCCTATCGAAGCCGCCAGCGTCTGGGCGCGGGACATAGACAAGGCCCGGCAATGCGCGCAGGAGTTGAGCACCAGCCTGGGCATTACGGTGAGCGCCTGCACCAGCATTGACGAAGCGCTGGAGGGCGCCGACATCGCCATCACCAGCACGCCGAGCCGCGAGCCGCTGATCCAGAAAAAGCACCTGCGCCCCGGGCTGCACATCACCGCGATGGGCTCGGACGCCGAGCACAAGAACGAGATCGCCGCCGATGCCCTGGCGACGGTGGACTGCTATGTCGCCGACCGGCTGAGCCAGACCCGCGTGTTGGGCGAGCTGCACCATGCGCTGCAGGCCGGTGCCGTCAGCCGGGATGCCGACTTCGCCGAGCTGGGCCAGGTCATCGCCGGGCAGCGCGAGGGCCGCCGCCGCGCCGAAGACATCACCCTCTGCGACCTCACCGGTACCGGCGCTCAGGACACCGCCATCGCCGGCCTGGCCTTCCAGCGCGCGCAGCGGATGGGCAAGGGATTCAAGTTCCACAGCTGAAAGAGCACACCGTCTCCGGCTCCGACGGTGCAGGAAGACACTCTTCGTAGGATGGCGTGGGGGGGGAAACAAAAAAAAAAAAAAAGGCCCAAAAAAAAAAAAGGGTTATAAAAAAAAAAAAACAAAAAAAAAGAGAACCAAAAAAAATAATTTAAAAAAAA
>NZ_JBGLYK010000070.1:0-24373 GCF_047304025.1 Pseudomonas sp. Pseusp97
ACACCATTATTCATATACCAAATTGTCTGTGGGTAACGGGGGTTTCGCCCCCCGGGCTACTCTATCCACGCCTTTTCCCCCACGCCGTAACCGCAGCGGGCCCGGCAAGCCGGGCCCGATGGGACTCCTCTGAACAGCCTCAGGCGTAGATATCCCGGCGGCTCCAGGGCACCTCGTGGCCGCCGTCCGGATGCGGCTTGCTGGCGAGAATCTGGTGCAGGTTGATCCAGCCCTTCTTGAAGCCGTAGGCACAGCCGGCCAGGTACAACCGCCAGATGCGTAGTGCCTGCTCGGGGACCAGCTTCGCCGCCTCGGCCAGCTTCGCCTCGAGGTTGGCGCTCCAGAAGTCCAGGGTCCGCGCGTAGTGCAGGCGCAGGCCTTCGACGTCGACCACTTCCAGGCCGGCCTCGCTCATCCGCGCGACGGCCAGGGAAAGGTGCGGCAGCTCGCCGTGGGGGAACACGTAGCGGTCGATGAAGTCACCGGCGCCGCGCCCGACCGGCCGCCCTTCCGTATCGCTGGAGGTGATGCCGTGGTTCATCACCAGCCCGCCCGGGCGGACGGCGTCATACAGATGCTGGAAATACAGGCCGAGGTTGGCATGGCCGACGTGCTCGAACATGCCGACGCTGACCACCTTGTCGTAGCGGCCGTCGCGCGGCAGGTCGCGGTAGTCCAGCAGCTCCAGCGTCACCCTGCCCTCCAGGCCCTCGGCCTTGACCCGCTCGCGGCCCAGCTTGAGCTGCTCTTCGCTCAAGGTGATGCCGTGCACCTGCACGCCGAATTCACGGGCCGCCAGCCGCGCCAGGCCGCCCCAGCCGCAGCCGACATCCAGCAGCTTCTCGCCTGCCTTCAGGCGCAGCTTGCGGCACAGGTGGCGCAGCTTGGCCAGCTGGGCCGTGGCGAGGTCTTCGTTGCCGGTCTCGTAGTAGGCGCAGGAGTACACCATCTCCGGATCGAGCCAGAGCTGGTAGAACGCGTTGGACAGGTCGTAGTGGTAATGGATGGCTTCGGCGTCGGTGGCCTTGTCGTGGCTTTCGCGCACATAGTCGGACTCGCCATCGTCGTCGCCCAGCGCGGCACTCAGGGCGTCCGCGGTGGCGATCACTTCACCGATCGGCCCCTCGATGTCCATGCGGTTCTCGACGTAGGCACGACCGAGCATATCGAGGCTGGGATGGGTGATCTCGGTCAGCAACGTGGGATCGCGAACGACGAGAGTTACCTGCGGGTCGGGGCCCAGGTCGAACGCCTGGGCCTCGCCGATGCGGATACGCAGCGGCAACTGCAGGGACAGCAACTCAGAGGGCAGATTGGCTTTCATGCAAACCTCCTGGTCACAGGGCTGACAAACTATAGACCAGCTACTCCATAGTCTTCCCCTATGGTCCGGTCCGCAAAAAACTATCGGGCTTCCGCCCGCCGATACCTTTGCAGTGGAGTGCGGCGATGGCAGGACGTTCCAAAAAAGAATGCGCCGAAGGATAGTTCGCCATGCAAGCGTAGCAGTCGGAACCGCGCGCATCGTTGCCAGTCCCGAGATAGAGCCTTTCCTGTCCGGTAACGATGACACCGGCGTGACAGATCACCGGCCCGTTGCACTACACTGACGCTCCCTCCGCCTGCCTTCCGGGCGGAGGTCCTCTGCCGTCCAAGGGGGCTGTCTTGACTACCTTCTCCGCGCCGCGTCCGGCGGTCCGCACCGTGCTGGTGGGGCTGATGCTGGCGATTTTCCTCGGTGCACTCGACCAGACCATCGTCGCCGTTTCCCTGCCGGCGATCTCCGCCGGTTTCGGCGACTTCGACCTGCTGGCCTGGGTCATCTCCGGCTACATGGTGGCGATGACCATCTCCATGCCGATCTACGGCAAGCTCGGCGACCTCTACGGCCGCCGCGTGCTGATGCTCTTCGCCATCGGCCTGTTCACCTTCGCCTCGCTGCTCTGCGGCGCCGCCCAGAGCATGGAGCAGCTGGTGATTGCCCGCGTGCTGCAGGGCATCGGCGCCGGCGGGATGATGTCGGTGAGCCAGGCGATCATCGGCGACATCGTTCCGCCGCGCGAACGCGGCCGCTACCAGGGCTACTTCAGCAGCATGTACGCGGTGGCGAGCATCGCCGGCCCGGTGCTGGGCGGGCTGCTCACTGAGTACCTGTCGTGGCGCTGGGTGTTCCTGATCAACCTGCCGGTGGGGCTGGTCGCCCTCGCGGTGTCGTACCGGACCCTGCGGGGCCTGCCGATTCCCGGACGCAAGCCGGTGATCGACTACCCGGGCACGCTGCTGATGATCGCCGGGCTGGGCAGCCTGCTGCTGGCGATCACCGAGGTGGGCCAGGGCGCGCGCTGGAACGATCCGCAGATGCTCGCGCTGTTCGCCGCGGCACTGGTGCTGATCGCCCTGTTCGTGGCGCAGGAACGCCGCGCGCCGGAACCCCTGGTGCCGATGCACCTGTTTGCGATCCGCGCCGCCACCCTGAGCTGGATGATCAGCTTCTTCGCCAGTTTCCAGGTCATCTCGCTCTCGGTGCTGGTGCCGCTGCGCTTCCAGTCGGTGACCGGCGCGGGTGCTGACAGCGCCGCGCTGCACCTGCTGCCGCTGGCCATGGGCGTACCCATTGGCGCTTACTGCTGCGGCCGGCTGACGGCGATCATCGGTCGCTACAAGCCGCAGATAGTCGGTGGCGCGTTGCTGATGCCGCTGGCGATTGCCGGCCTGGCGCTGACGCCGCCGAGCGCGTACTTCCTCTCGGGCGTCTGCATGCTGCTCACCGGCATCGCCGCCGGCACGCAATTTCCCACCAGCCTGGTGGCGGCCCAGAGCGCCGTGGAGATGAAGCATCTGGGCGTGGCGACCAGCAACATCACGCTGTTCCGCTCGCTGGGCGGTGCGGTGGGGATCGCGCTGATGTCCGCGCTGCTGCTGGCGATGCTGCAGCCGCTGGCGGGCGAGGCGGGGCACGGCTTGTCGGCCAGCGCGCTGCTGGCCAGCCTCAGCGGAGCCGGCCACGAGGCGCAGCGGCTCACGCTGGATGGGGTGTTCGGGCGGCTGTTCCTGATCAACGCAGGCTTCGGCGCCCTGGCGCTGCTGATCGCCCTGTCGCTGCCCGACCACGCGCTGCGCGGTCGGGGCAACGACTAGCGAATCGCGCGGGGTCAGTCCTCGTCGTTGAGGTAGCTGACCTTGCGCAGGTCCGGCAGCAGCAGGCAGACCAGCAGCGCCACGCCGCACATGACCGAGACGTAGATGTAGAACACCTCTTCCATGCCCATGCTCTTGAGGCCCAGGGCTGCGTATTCGGCCGAGCCGCCGAAGATGGCATTGCCCACGGCGTAGGACAGCCCCACGCCCAGGGCGCGGATCTCGGGCGGGAACATTTCCGCCTTGATCAGGCCGCTGATCGAGGTGTACAGGCTGACGATGGCCATGGCCGCGATGATCAGCACGAAGGCCAGGTACGGGCTGCTCACCGCCTTCAGCGCGGAGAGGATCGGCCAGGTGAAGATCATCCCCAGGGCGCCGAACCAGAGCATGGAGGTCTTGCGGCCGATGCGGTCGGACAGCGCGCCGAACAGCGGCTGCATGCACATGTAGCAGAACAGCGCGAAGGTCATCACGCCGCTGGCCACCTTCGGGTCCATCCCGGCGGTGTTCACCAGGTATTTCTGCATGTAGGTGGTGAAGGTGTAGAAGATCAGCGAGCCGCCCGCGGTGAAGCCGAGCACGGTGAAGAAGGCCCGCTTGTGGTGGCGGAACAGCTCGGTGAGCGTGCCCGACTCCTTGCGCTTGAGGTTGGACTCCTTGGCCGTCTCGTTCAGCGAACGGCGCAGGTAGAAGGCAATCACCGCGGTGATGGCGCCGACCACGAAGGGAATCCGCCAGCCCCACTCGCGCAGCTCCTCGGTGGTCAGCAGCTGCTGCAGGACCACCACCACCAGCACGGCCAGCAACTGGCCGCCGATCAGGGTGACGTACTGGAAGGAGGCGAAGAAGCCGCGCTGGCCCTTGAGCGCCACTTCGCTCATGTAGGTCGCGCTGGTGCCGTACTCGCCGCCCACGGACAGGCCCTGGAACAGCCGCGCCAGCAGCAGCAACGCGGGCGCCGCCACGCCGATGGTCGCGTAGGTCGGCATCACCGCAATCGCCAGCGAGCCGCCGCACATCATCAGCACCGAGATCATCATGGCGGTCTTGCGGCCCTTCTTGTCGGCGATGCGGCCGAACAGCCAGCCACCGATCGGGCGCATGAGGAAGCCCGCGGCGAACACCCCGGCGGTGTTCAGGAGTTGCACCGTGGGGTCGTCCGAAGGGAAGAAGGCATGGGCGAAGTACAGCGCGGTGAAGGCGTAGACGTAGAAGTCGAACCACTCCACCAGGTTGCCCGACGAGGCGCCGACGATGGCGAGGATGCGCGAACGGCGCTCGTGGGCGGAATACTGCGGTGCGGCAGGTGTGTTCATGGGGATTCTCTTGTCAGTTGTTGCCTGGCCGGTCTTTACGACCTTCCGTCTCGATGGACGGAAAATCCCTTTGCCGTCCCGTGTCTGCATCTGACCCCTACGAGGGAGTTTTTCGCCGACACATTCGGAAACAGTATAGACACCTCCGATAGCCGGCTAACGAATTCCGCGGCCCGGCCCGGTCCTTTCGGTTCGAATATCGGACACCGATGAACGCGCGTTTGTCGTTTCCGATTGACCGGCCAGTAGCCAGCTTCTATCGTTGGCCCGCTCCCGGCCCTGCGGGAGACTTGTCAGGTACCCCTCGCAGGGCAGGAGTCCGACCTTGTCCACAAGACAAGGTCGATTTCCATTCCCCTCGTGTAGCGGCTCAAGCCGCCTGGCCTCGGTGCCCCGTCCACACCCCCGGACGTGCAGGCACCGGGGGAATGTTGATCGCCTCGCTCCGCTTCGAATTTCCCACGCCCTTGAACGAAAAAAGGCCCCCGAAGGGACCTTTTTCCTGAACGCCTGCGCTTATTCCACCGTCACGGATTTCGCCAGGTTGCGCGGTTGGTCGACGTCGGTGCCCTTGAGCACGGCGACGTAGTAGGACAGCAGCTGCAGCGGCACGGTGTAGAGGATCGGCGCCAGGCAGTCGTGGATCGCCGGCATGCCCACCACGTGAGTGCCCTCGCCATTGGCGATACCACTGCCACCTTCGGCGAAGACCACCAGCTCGCCGCCACGGGCGCGGACTTCCTGCAGATTGGACTTGAGCTTCTCCAGCAGTTCGTTGTTCGGCGCCACGGTGACCACCGGCATATCGGCGTCGACCAGGGCCAGCGGGCCGTGCTTGAGCTCACCGGCCGGGTAGGCTTCGGCGTGGATGTAGGAGATCTCCTTGAGCTTCAGCGCGCCTTCCATCGCCACCGGGTACTGCGCGCCACGGCCCAGGAACAGGGTGTGGTGCTTCTCGGCGAACAGCTCGCTGACCTTCTCCACCACCTTGTCCATCGCCAGGGCCTCTTCCAGGTGCGTCGGCAGGCGGCGCAGCTCGTTCACCAGCTCGGCCTCGACGCCGTCGTTCAGGCGCTTCTGCACCTGGCCGATGCCCAGGGTCAGCAGCAGCAGGGCCACCAGCTGCGTGGTGAAGGCCTTGGTGGAAGCCACGCCGATTTCCGGGCCGGCGTTGGTCAGCAGGGTCATGTCCGACTCGCGCACCAGCGAGCTGGTGGCGACGTTGCAGATCGCCAGGCTGGACAGGAAGCCCAGCTCCTTGGCGTAGCGCAGCGCGGCCAGGGTGTCGGCGGTCTCGCCGGACTGGGAAATGGTGACGAACAGGGAGTCGGGGTGCACCGCGACCTTGCGGTAGCGGAACTCGCTGGCGACCTCGACCTGGCAGGGAATGCCGGTCAGGCTCTCCAGCCAGTAACGGGCGACCATGCCGGCGTGGTAGCTGGTGCCGCAGGCGACGATCTGCACGGTGCGCACCCTGGCCAGCAGCTCGCGGGCCTGCGGGCCGAAGTTGTCCACCAGCACCTGCCCGCTGCCCAGGCGGCCTTCGAGGGTGCGCTGCACCACCGCCGGCTGCTCGTGGATCTCCTTGAGCATGAAGTGGCGGTAGCCGCCCTTGTCGGCCGCCTCGGCGCCCTCGTGGTAGCGCACTTCTTCGCGCTGCACCGGGTTGCCGTTGACGTCCCACAGTTGCAGGCCGTCGCGGCGGATTTCGGCGATGTCGCCTTCTTCCAGGTAGATGAAGCGGTCGGTGACCTGGCGCAGCGCCAACTGGTCGGAGGCGAGGAAATTCTCGCCATGGCCCAGGCCCACCACCAGCGGGCTGCCGCTGCGGGCGGCGAGGATGCGGTCGGGCTGCTTGCTGCTGATCACCGCCAGGCCATAGGCGCCGTGCAGTTCCTTGACCGCCGCCTTGAGCGCGACGGTGAGGTCGCCCAGCTCGCCCAGGCGCAAATGCAGCAGGTGGGCGATGACTTCGGTGTCGGTCTGCGAGGTGAACACGTAGCCGCGCGCCTTGAGCATTTCGCGCAGGGGCTCGAAGTTCTCGATGATGCCGTTGTGCACCACCGCCACTTCGCCATGGGAGAAGTGCGGGTGGGCGTTGGCCTCGGTGGGCGCACCGTGGGTGGCCCAGCGGGTGTGGGCGATGCCCAGGCGGCCCACCAGCGGCTGTTCGGCGATGGCCTGCTCGAGGCTGGACACCTTGCCCGCGCGACGGCGGCGATCCAGCGCACCGCTGTTGTCGATCACCGCCACACCGGCGCTGTCGTAGCCACGGTATTCCAGGCGCTTGAGGCCTTCGACGAGGATCGGGGTGATAGTACGCTCGGCGATGGCGCCTACGATTCCACACATGGCTTGGTTCTCCTGTCAGTCTTCGCAGCGCGCGCGGATCACTTTCACGCCGCGCGCCTGGATCAGTTCGAACGCTTCATCGCTCAGGCGTTCGTCGGTAATCAGGGTCTGGACGCTGCTCCACGGCAGCTCCAGGTTGGGAATGCGCCGGCCCAGCTTGTCGGCCTCGGCCATGACGATCACCTCGCGGGCGACCTCGGCCATGACCCGGCTCAGGCCCAGCAGTTCGTTGAAGGTCGTGGTGCCGCGCTCGATATCGAGCCCGGTGGCGCCAATGAACAGCTGATCGAAATCGTAGGAGCGCAGCACCTGTTCGGCCACCTGCCCCTGGAACGATTCCGAGTGCGGGTCCCAGGTGCCGCCGGTCATCAGCAGCACCGGCTCGCGTTCCAGCTCGCGCAGGGCGTTGGCCACGCTCAGCGAGTTGGTCATCACCACCAGCCCGGGCTTGCGGCCCAGTTCGGGAATCAGCGCAGCGGTAGTACTGCCGCTGTCGATGATGATCCGTGCGTGCTCACGGATGCAGGCGGCCGCCGCGCGCCCGATGGCCTGCTTGTAGCGCGACAGCGGCTGGCTCGGCTCGGCGATCAGTTCATGGGGCATCGGCACCGCGCCGCCGTAGCGGCGCAGCAGCAGGCCGTTGCCTTCCAGGGCAGCCAGGTCCTTGCGGATGGTCACCTCGGAGGTGGCGAAGCGGCGCGCGAGATCGTCCACGCTGACCTCGCCCTGTTCGGCGAGCAGCGCCAGGATGTCGTGGCGGCGTTGCGGCGTATTGCGTTTCGACATGAACGATTAAGTTTCGATTCGAAAGATAAGTGAGCGAATCAAAACCTATGTTCTTTCGTTCGTCAAGATTTTCCTGCGAATATGAAAGCGCTTTCCGGTAGGAGCGAGCTTGCTCGCGAACCGGGCTATCGCGGACGAAGTCCACTCCTACAAGAGCTGCATACCTCGTAGGAGCGGACTTCGTCCGCGATGATCACCGGCACCTGCGAGGTTCGCGAGCAAGCTCGCTCCTACAAGTGCCGGCGCATCAGTCGACTTCGATGCGATTACGGCCGCCGCGCTTGGCGCGGTAAAGCGCCTGGTCGGCGCGTTCGAAGACAGTCTCCGCACGCTCGCCTTCGCGGAAGGCGGTCAGGCCCGCCGAGCAGGTGATGCTCAGGCGCTCGCCCTTGAAGTGGAACGGACAGGCCTCGATGGCGCCGCGCAGCACATCGAGCAATTGCCCGCCGCCTTCCAGCGGCGTAGCCGGCAGCAGCACGACGAACTCCTCGCCACCGTAGCGGGCGATGAAGTCAGTCTTGCGCAGGCGCTTGGCGAGTTCGTTGGCGATGATCTTCAGCACCTTGTCGCCGGCGAGGTGGCCGAAGTCGTCGTTGATCCGCTTGAAGTGGTCGACATCGATCACCGCCAGCAGCAGGTCGCCGCCGTAGCGCTGCCAGCGCGAGACTTCCAGGTCCAGCCGCTCGGTGAGCGCGGCGCGGTTGGGCAGGCCGGTCAGGGCATCGGTCATGGCCTTCTGGCGCTGGTCCTCGATGTTCGCCTGGAAGCTGCGGGCTTCCTCTTCCATGCTGGCGACGCGGGTGACCAGCGACTGGATGCGCTCGCCCACCTCCCGTTCTCGCCGCTCGCGCTCCTCGCGGAAACGGTCCATGGTGCCGACCAGCCCCTGCAGGCGCGACTCGACATTGCGCTTGAGGCCCTCCAGGTCGGTGGCCTCCAGCACGCTTTCCTTCAGGTCGCTGACCTGTTCGCGCAACCTGTCGTCGAGGGCGCGGGCGCTGGAGCTGTTGCCGCTATGGCTCTCCTGGACCACCTGCAGGCCGTCGAGGAAAGCCCCCAGGCGCTCATTGAGCTGGTGCAGGTAGCCTTCGAACTCGCGCTGACCGCTGTCGTTGAGCGACAGCACGAGCACGCCCAGGTCGTCCAGCACCGGCACCAGTTCGTACCAGTTGAGGCTGCCATGGATACGCGATCGCAGTGCCTCGGCCTGGATCTGCTGGGCGGCCGGCAGGTGCATCTCGTCCAGCAGCCGCAGCAGGCTGGCCTCGATGTGCGGAGCCACGGCGCTGTAGCCGGGTTCAGGGCGCGGCGGCAGGGCATAGGGATCACTGGCGTGGCGCGCGTCTTCGGCGGTGCCGAACAGGCCGGAAGGCAACGGCAGGCTGTCCAGCAGCGCAGACGCGTCGCGCTCGGCCGGTTCTGCTGCCGGGCGCTCGACGGGCGCCTTAGCCACCGCTTCCGTCTGCGCAACCGGCGAGGGTTCAGCGACGGGCTCGGCAGCGTCGGACAGCGCAGCGGCTCGGGCTGGAGCCGCGATGGGCCCGGCCCCCGCTTCTACTGCGGCGGCCTCGGCAAGCACGGACGCGGCTGGCTGGGATAAGGCAGGTGCTGGCGCATCCCCCTCCGGCTCAGTAACGAGCGGAGCTTGCGCCAAGGCGGCGGGCTTGGCGGGCGGCGCTTCGGGCTCTTCTGCCTCATCGCTGTCCCGACTGCCGAACAACCGCTGCAGGAACCCGGGCCGCTGTTCGCCGCCACCCTCGCCGAAATGGTCCAGCACCTGGCGCTGCAGGCGGCTCAGCTCGCTCAGCAGCGCGGGCAGCTCGCGGGAGCTGCTGGCGCGATTCGGGATGTCCTTGACCAGGCGCTTGAGCGGCTTGCGCACATCGCCCGGCATGTCCACGGTCAGCAACTGCTGGGAAAGCTGGCTCAAGGCGGCGATGTTCTGTTCGACGCGCTGCTGGCGGCGCTGCTCTGAGTCGAGCACGGCCTTTTCCAGCTGCGGGATCAGGCGCGACAGGCCGGCGTCCATGTCGTCGCGGCGCAGCACCTCGCGCAGCTCCTTCATGCAGGCATCCACTGCCTTGTCGCTGCCTTCGGCCGCCAGGCTGCTGCGCACCAGGCCACGACGCAACAGGTCGAGCCGGGCATCCCAGCGGCGCTCGAGCTTCTCCTGCTGCTCGAGGTTGTCCAGGTACTTCTGCTTCCAGCGTTGGTCGTCGTCGCGACTCATTCAGGGGCCTCGCCGCGCAAGGCAAGCGACGAGGACGAACGCAGGGCATCCGGCAGGCGGATTTCCACGGCCACCGGCAGGTGGTCGGAAATCGGATGCGGGAGGACACTGACGCGTTCCAGCGCCAGCTCGGAACTGAGCAGGATGTGGTCCAGGCAGCGCTGCGGACGCCAACTGGGGAATGTGGCCTCGACCTGCGGGGCGATGAGCTGGAGGTCGCGCAGCGGCGAGCTTTCCAGCAGGTCGGTGGCGTGGGTGTTCATGTCGCCCATCAACACATGGTGACGGTAGTCCTGCAGCAACTCGCGGATGTAGGCCAGCTGCCGGGTGCGGGTCCGCGCGCCGAGGGCCAGGTGCATCATCACCACGGCCAGTGCGTCCTTGCCCTCGCCGAAGCGCATGAGGATCGCGCCGCGTCCGGGCGGGCCGGGCAGCGGGTGGTCTTCCAGGGCCGTGGGCTGCAGGCGGCTGAGCAGGCCGTTGCTGTGCTGGGCGAGGCGCCCGAGATTGCGATTGAGCTGCTGGTACCAATAGGGGAAGGCGCCGAGCTGGGCCAGGTGTTCGACCTGGTTGATGTTGCCGGAGCGGATGCTGCCGCCGTCGGCTTCCTGCAGGGCGACCACGTCGTAGTCGTGGAGCAGCTCGCCGATGCGCTGCAGGTTGCTGGCGCGCCCGGCGGCCGGCAGCAGGTGCTGCCAGCCGCGGGTCAGGTAGTGGCGGTACCTTTCGGTACTGATGCCCACCTGGATGTTGAAGCTGAGCAGGCGCAACCGGCCGTCATCGGGCAGGCCGGCGGACGAACCGTGGGCGGCGTTCACCCGCGGCACGCAGGCCCCCGCGACACGATCACGAGTCCGCCGGCGCAGCATGGTCGTCGGGCCTTACTGCGCGGCCTTGGCGGCGGCGCGTTCCTTGGCGATCAGCTGGTCGGCCAGCTCCAGCGCGGCGTCCGGGCTGCCGGCCGAACCGATGTCGAAGCGGTACTTGCCGTTGACGACCATGGTCGGTACGCCGCTGATCTGGTAGGCCATCGCCAGTTTCTTGGCCTTCTCGATCTGGCCCTTGATGGCGAAGGAGTTGTAGGTGCTGAGGAACTTGTCCTTGTCCACGCCCTGCTCGGCGACGAAGTCAGCCATTTCTTCGGGAGTGGTCAGCGCCTTCGGGTTGTTGTGCAGTTTCTCGAAGATCGAGTGGTGCACCTTCTTCTCCACACCCATGGATTCCAGGGTCAGGAACAGCTGGCCGTGGATGTTCCACAGGCCGCCGAACATGGCCGGAATGCGCACGAAGTGAACGTCGGCCGGCAGCTTCTCGACCCAGGGGTTGATGGTCGGTTCGAAGGCGTAGCAGTGCGGGCAACCGTACCAGAACAGCTCCACCACCTCGATCTTGCCGGGCTGCGAGACCGGGACGGCCTGGTTCAGCTCGGTGTAGTTCTTGCCCGCTTCGAAGTCGGCGGCGTTCGCGTTGACGGCGAACAGGCCGGCGAAGGCAAGGGCGGCGGTGAAAATCAGGTTACGCATGGTTCACTCCTTGGCTGAGCGGAACCGCCACGCTGTGCGCAGCGGGATGAAGCGGTTTGACCGCAGGGGCCGGTCACGGTTCGAAGCATTGTAGTGGGGGCGGATGCAAAAAAGGGCGGCCGAAGCCACCCTTTTTTTCGAAGCAGTTTTCGATCTGGCGTTTCCGCCAACCGGCTGCTCAGTGCAGGCCTTCGATGTAGCTGGAGATCGCGGCGATGTCCTTGTTGGACAGCTTGGCGGCGATGCTGCGCATGATCATGGCGTCACCGTCGTTGGTGCGCTCGCCTTCGCGGAAGGCGGTCAGCTGCTTGGCGGTGTAGGCGGCGTGCTGGCCACCCAGGTGCGGGAAGCCGGCTTCGGCGTTGCCCTGGCCAGCCGGGTTGTGGCAGCCGGTGCAGGCCGGCATGCCTTCGGCGAGCTTGCCGCCGCGGAACAGGGCTTCGCCCTGGGCGACCAGCTTGGGATCGGCGGCGCCGACGCTGCCGTTCTGGCTGGAGAAGTAGGCGGCGATGTCTGCCAGGTCCTGATCGCTCAGGTTGGTCAGCAGGCCGGTCATTTCCAGCACGGTGCGCTTGCCGTCCTTGATGTCGTGCATCTGCTTGAGCAGGTAACGCTCACCCTGCCCGGCCAGTTTCGGGAAGTTGGGCGCCATGCTGTTGCCATCGGCGCCGTGGCAGGCCCCACAGACAGCAGCTTTCGCCTGACCGGCCTTGGCATCGCCAGCGGCGTGCGCCACACCGACAAGACCCAGGGTCAACAGCAGACTCACGATCAATTTGTTCATCAGCTAATCCAATAACGGCTAAGGGTGAAAGAGTAAGGCCTGGGAATTACTTCGACATCCACTGGATGATTGTCTGGTAATCCTCGGCGCTGCAGTCGGTGCACAGGCCGCGAGGCGGCATCGCGTTGAAACCGTTGGTCACATGTTGCACCAGCGTGTCCATGCCCTTGTCCAGGCGTGGTTTCCAAGCGGCGGCGTCGCCCTTCTTCGGCGCCATTGGCAACTGACCATTGTGGCAGGCGCCACAGGCTCTGTTGAAAACGGCTTCCGGATCCTGGGCCGCCAGGGCGCTGGAGGCCAGCGCTGCAACGATGGCTGCGAACAGCAGTTTCTTCATGATTGTCCTCATCGCAGGGAACATCCGCGTTCTTGATTGCGCGGACTCCAACGTTCCCGTGTGGCTCGACCCTGGGGGATAAAGCGCACACAAAATCCGCGGCATTATATACTTCCGATGCCCAAACGGAAACGAAACCGCCCCCCGCGACACCGCGTCGCACCCGCTGCGAAGTCACTCATGTCCTCGAAGAACGCTACGAAAAACCCGATTCTCGGCCTCTGCCAACAGGCCACTTTCCTTATTTCCGCCGCCAAGGTGAACCAGTGCCCGGAAGACTCCGGCCTGGAAGTCGCCTTCGCCGGCCGTTCCAATGCGGGCAAGTCCAGCGCGCTGAATGCGCTGACCCACGCGAACCTGGCGCGGACCTCCAAGACCCCCGGCCGCACCCAGTTGCTGAACTTCTTCCGCCTGGATGACGAACGCCGCCTGGTCGACCTGCCCGGCTACGGCTACGCCAAGGTGCCGATTCCGCTGAAGCTGCACTGGCAGCAGCACCTGGAAGCTTATCTCTCCAGCCGCAATGCGCTAGCCGGCGTGGTGCTGCTGATGGATATCCGCCATCCGCTGACCGATTTCGACCGCCTGATGCTCGACTGGGCCCAGGCCAGCCAGCTGCCGATCCATGTCTTGCTGACCAAGGCCGACAAGCTGGCCTACGGCGCGGCGAAGAACGCGCTGCTCAAGACCCGCAAGGAAATTCTCGACGGCTGGGGCGATGTCGCCACCCTGCAGTTGTTCTCGGCGCCCAAGCGCCAGGGTGTGGAAGAGGCGCAGCTGGTCCTGGCCGGGTGGCTGGGGCTGCTGGACGAGGAAGAAGAGGAGGCCGGCGAGGAGGCCTGAGACCGAATCGCAGGCAAAAAAAACCCCGAGCTTCGTATGGGGAGGGGGAAGTTCGGGGTTTAAGTCCGGACCGCTAGGGCGGGGTCCAGTAATCTGCCAACACTAAACACTGCAAAGGAGCATCGAAGGGCTTCACCAGCCATTCACGAGTTCTGACTCGGCTCCTTGCGGGAAAGTTCAGCGGGTCGCAGAAGATTTTTTCAGGTGGACGCCCAAGCACCTGAACAATCGTGCCAGAAGGCCCGGCAGGCGGGCCTTGTGACCGTTCGTCAGGCGTCAGTGCGCCTCGTCCCAGTTCGCCCCGACCCCCGCTTCGACGACCAGCGGTACGTCCAGCTGCGCCGCGCCGCTCATCAGCGGGCGGATGGCGTCACGAACCTGATCGACCAGGTCTTCGCGTACTTCCAGCACCAGTTCGTCGTGCACCTGGAGGATGACGCGGGCATCGATGCCGCTCTCCTGCAGCCAGTTATCCACAGCCACCATGGCGCGCTTCATGATGTCCGCGGCCGTGCCCTGCATCGGTGCGTTGATCGCGGTGCGCTCGGCGGCCTTGCGCATGGCGCCGTTCTTCGAGGCGATTTCCGGCAGGTACAGGCGACGGCCGAACAGCGTCTCGACGAAGCCCTGCTCGGAGGCCTGGGCGCGGGTGCGCTCCATGTATGCCAGCACGCCCGGGTAGCGGGCGAAGTAGCGGTCGATGTAGGCCTGGGCTTCCTTGCGGTCGACACCGATCTGCTTGGCCAGGCCGAAGGCGCTCATCCCGTAGATCAGGCCGAAGTTGATCGCCTTGGCGCTGCGGCGCTGATCGGAGGTCACCTCGTCCAGCGGCACGCCGAAGACTTCGGCCGCGGTGGCGCGGTGCACATCGCGGTCGTGACGGAAGGCGTCCAGCAGCCCTTCATCCTTGGCAAGGTGGGCCATGATGCGCAGTTCGATCTGCGAGTAGTCCGCCGCCAGCAGCCGGTAGCCCTTGGGCGCGACGAAGGCCTGGCGGATGCGCCGGCCTTCGGCGGTGCGGATCGGGATGTTCTGCAGGTTCGGGTCGCTGGAGGACAGCCGGCCGGTCGCCGCCACCGCCTGGTGGTAGCTGGTGTGGATGCGCCCGGTGCGCGGGTTGATCTGGTCCGGCAGCTTGTCGGTGTAGGTGCTCTTGAGCTTGCTCAGGGAGCGGTACTGCATGATCACCTTGGGCAGCTCGTAATCCTGCTCGGCCAGATCGGCGAGGACGTTCTCGGCGGTGGACGGCTGGCCGGTAGCGGTCTTGGCCAGCACCGGGAGGCCGAGCTTTTCATAGAGGATGGCGCCCAACTGCTTGGGCGAACCCAGGTTGAATTCCTCGCCCGCCAGGTCATAGGCCTGGCGCTGCAACTCGACCATCTTCTCGCCCAGCTCGACGCTCTGCTTGCCGAGCAGGTTCGCATCGACCAGCGCGCCGTTGCGCTCGATTCGCGCCAGTACCGGTACCAGCGGCATCTCGATCTCGGTGAGCACCTTGGCCAGCGACGGGATGGCTTCCAGCTTCTGCCACAGGGTCTGGTGCAGGCGCAGCGTGACGTCGGCGTCTTCGGCCGCGTAGGGGCCAGCCTGCTCCAGGGCGATCTGGTCGAAGGTCAGCTGCTTGGCGCCCTTGCCGGCGATGTCCTCGTAACGGATGGTGCCGTGGCCAAGGTATTTCAGCGCCAGGCTGTCCATGTCGTGGCGGGTCGCGGTGGAGTCCAGCACGTAGGATTCGAGCATGGTGTCGTAGGCGATGCCCTGCACGGCGATGGGCGTCGTGGCGTTGGCCAGGACGTTCATGTCGTACTTGGCGTGCTGGCCGATCTTGCGCTTGTTCGGGTCTTCCAGCAGCGGCTTGAGCGCGCGCAGCACGGCGTCGCGGTCCAGTTGCGTGGGCACGCCCATATAGCTGTGGGCCAGCGGCACGTAGGCGGCCTCGCCTTCCTGCACGGCGAAGGAAACCCCCACCACCTGCGCCTGCTGGGCGTCGATGCTGGTAGTCTCGGTGTCGAAGGCGATCAGCTCGGCAGCTTCCAGCTTCTTCAGCCAGGCGTCGAATTCGGCCTGCTCCAGCACGGTGTCGTATTTCGCAGTGGCCTGGATGGACACGGCCTCGACATCGCCGCCGCCCTCCTCCTTGGCCTCGCGCAGCAGGTCGTCCAGCCAGTTCTTGAACTCCAGCTCGCGGTACAGGCCGATCAGCGCCTCGCGCTGCGGCTCGCCGGGGTGCAGTGCGTCGACTTCGACGTCCAGCTCGACGTCGGTCTTGATGGTGGCCAGCTCATAGGAGAGGAAGGCCATCGCGCGATGCTCCTCCAGCTTGGCCGGCAGGCCCTTGGCGCCGCGGATCGGCAGTTCGGGGACCTTGTCGAGGCTGGCATACAGCACGTCCAGGCCGCCGCCGACGCCCACCAGCAGGCCGAGCGCGGTCTTCTCGCCGACGCCGGGCACGCCGGGAATGTTGTCCACCTTGTCGCCCATCAGCGCGAGGTAATCGATGATCAGCTCAGGACCGACACCGAATTTCTCTTTTACGCCATCGGGGTCGAGCACGCTTCCGGTCATGGTGTTGACCAAAGTAATGTGCCCGTCGACCAGCTGCGCCATGTCCTTGTCGCCGGTGGAGATCACCACCGCGCGGCCCAGCGCCGCGCTGCGGCGGGCCAGGGTGCCGATCACATCGTCCGCCTCCACGCCGTCCACGCACAGCAGCGGCAGGCCCAGGGCCCGCACGCTGGCGTGCAGCGGCTCGACCTGCACGCGCAACTCGTCCGGCATCGACGGGCGGTTGGCCTTGTACTCGGCGAAGAGCGCGTCGCGGAAGGTCGGCCCCTTGGCATCGAAGACCACCGCGAAAGGGCTGTCCGGGTATTGCTTGCGCAGGCTCCTGAGCATGTTCAGCACGCCCTTCACCGCGCCGGTCGGCATGCCGGTGGAGGTCGTCAGCGGCGGCAGGGCATGGAAGGCGCGATACAGGTAGGACGAGCCGTCCACGAGGACGAGGGGTGCTTGGCTCATGAGGGGAATCAACCTTTTCAGAAGGGCTCGGGCTAAAATGTCCGTAGCCAATTCGACAAAGGGACAAGGTTATCATGCGTACGTTGAACCGCCTGTTGCTCGCCGCTCTGCTGGGTCTTGGCGCGACCACCGTATTGGCCGCGGACGATGCTCCGACGCCGGAACCGGATGTGACCATCCGCCAGGAAGGCGACAAGACCATCCAGGAATACCGCGTGAACGGATTCCTCTACGCCATCAAGGTCGTGCCCAAGCACGGCAAGCCGTACTTCCTGGTGCGCCAGGACGGCAGCGACGGCAACTTCATCCGCTCGGACCAGCCCGACAAGCTGATTCCGCAGTGGCAGATCTTCAGCTGGTAAACCTTCCCCTCCACGACGCTCCAGAGGATTGAGCATGTCGGTATTCACCCCTCTGGAACGTCCGGTTCTCGAAGACTTCCTCGCCCCCTACGGCCTCGGCCGCCTGCGCGACTTTCGCGGCATCGCCGAAGGCTCGGAGAACAGCAATTTCTTCGTCAGCCTGGAGCAGGGCGAATTCGTCCTGACCCTGGTGGAGCGCGGCCCGGTGCAGGAGATGCCGTTCTTCATCGAACTGCTCGACGTGCTGCACGAGGCCAACCTGCCGGTGCCCTATGCCCTACGCACCAAGGACGGCGAGGCGCTGCGCCAGCTCGAAGGCAAGCCGGCGCTGCTGCAGCCGCGACTGGCCGGCCGCCACGAGCGCTCGCCGAACAACCATCACTGCCAGGAAGTCGGCGACCTGCTGGCCCGGCTGCACCTGGCGACCCGCGGGCACATCATCGAGCGCCCCAGCGACCGCGGGCTGAGCTGGATGCTGCATGAAGGCGAAGCGATGCAGTCGCACCTCGCCGGCAATGCCGCGACGCTGCTGGGCGACGCGCTGGAGGAGATCGCCCGCCTGCTCGCCGAACAGCCGGCGCTGCCGCGCGCCAACCTGCATGCCGACCTGTTCCGCGACAACGTGCTGTTCGACGGTCCGCACCTGGCGGGGGTCATCGACTTCTATAACGCCAGCTCCGGCTGGATGCTCTACGACCTGGCGATCACCGTGAACGACTGGTGTTCGACAGACGATGGCGCCCTGGACGGCCCGCGCGCCCGTGCGCTGCTGGCGGCCTACGCGGCCAAGCGGCCGTTCACCGCGCTGGAGGCCGAGTTGTGGCCGGAGCTGCTGCGGGTGGCTTGCGTACGCTTCTGGCTGTCACGGCTGATCGCCGCCGAGGCGTTCGCCGGGCAGGACGTGCTGATCCACGATCCGAGCGAATTCGAACGGCGCCTGGCGCAGCGGCAGGCGGTGGGGATTCATTTGCCGTTTGCGTTGTAGGGCCGGCGTTCCGGACCGGCCTACCGGCCGGATCGCGGATGAATCCGCTCCTACCTGAATATCGCGCTGAGGCATACCCTCTCCCCCCGCCCTCTCCCTGAAGGGAGAGGGAGCCGCCCGTGCCGGCTGACGCATTGGTTTCAGGCCTGCTCCGCACGGTCCCCTCTCCCTTCAGGGAGAGGGTTAGGGAGAGGGAAATCCCAGAGACAGACATTCAGAGGAAGACAGTTGCTCCTACGAGAGCCTATCCCGTGGCGAGAGGATCCTTGTGTAGGAGCGAGCTTGCTCGCGAACCGCCCCGCAGCGGAGTTCGTTCGCGAGCAAGCTCGCTCCTACAAAAGAGCAGTCCGGTGTGAAGCGGGTGGTGTGAAGATTGAACGAGGAGCTGGCATCCCTGCCGCGACTCCTCTGCCCACGGTCAGCCCCGGCCCGGCCATCCATGGCCAGTCGTTCGCGGGCGCGACGTATACGTCGCGTCGCTCCCGCTCACCCACACTTGGAATGCCCGCAGTTCAGGCAGGTGGCGCAGCCATCCATCTGCACCACCGCCATGGTGTTGCACTTGCCGCACAGCTGGGCGCCGGCGGGGAAGCCTTCGCCGGGTTCGGCCTTGTTGGTGCCCTGGGCGGCTTCGTAGGCGGCGCGTTTCTCGGCGAGGTAAAGGCGCTGCTCCTCGTCCAGCTGCGGGCCTTCCATCAGGCCGATAGCGACCAGGTGGCGCTCCACCACGGCGCCGATCTCGGCGACGATCGAAGGCATATAGATGCCGCCGCGCTTCAGGTAGCCGCCGCGCGGGTCGAACACCGCCTTCATCTCTTCCACCAGGAAGGTGCAGTCGCCGCCCTTGCGGAACACCGCGGACATGATCCGGGTGAGCGCGACGATCCACTGGAAGTGGTCCATGTTCTTTGAGTTGATGAAGATCTCGAAGGGCCGGCGCTGCTCGTACGGGGTGTCCGGGTTGAGCACCACGTCGTTGATGGTCACGTACAGCGCGTGCTCGAACAGCGGCGACTTGATCTTGTAGGTCGCGCCGACCAGCAGCTCCGGGCGCTGCAGGGTCTCGTCCATCTTCACCACGGCGGCTGCCGCGGCGGCTTCCACACGGGCCTTTTCCTCAGCCACGTCCACCACCTGGAAGCCTTTGATCTTCTGGTTGATCTTGACGCTCATAGCATTCTCCAGGGGGTATCAGTACTTGCCGTAATAGCCTTCTTTCAGGGCGTCGAAGAGGTTGGCGGCGGTATGGGTCTCGCCGTCGTACTCCACTTCCTCGTTGCCCTTGAGCTCCACCACGCTGCCATCTTCCAGCTCGAAGCGGTACAGCGTCTTCTCCAGGTCCGACTCCTTCACCAGCACGCCCTGGAAGGCCGCCGGGTTGAAGCGGAAGGTGGTGCAGCCCTTCAGGCCCTGGCGCCACGCGTAGAGGTAGATGTCCTTGAAGTCCTCGAACGGGTAGTCGGTGGGGACGTTGGCGGTCTTGGAGATCGACGAGTCGATCCACTTCTGCGCGGCGGCCTGGATGTCCACGTGCTGCTGCGGGGTGATGTCGTCGGCGGTGATGAAGTAGTCCGGCAGGCGGTGCTTCTCTTCCTCGGCGCCGGGTACGGCGTGGTTGTCCACCTGGTCGCGGTAGGCCAGCAGTTCGTAGCTGAAGACCGAGATCTTCTCCTTGGTCTTGCGCCCGGCGCGGATCAGGTTGCGCGAATAATGGTGGGCAAAGCTCGGCTCGATGCCGTTGGAGGCGTTGTTGGCCAGGCTCAGGCTGATGGTGCCGGTGGGCGCGATGGAGCTGTGGTGGGTGAAGCGCGCGCCGTGCTCGGCGAGTTCCTCGATCAGCTGCGGCGCATGCTCGGCGACGCGCTGCATATAGCGCGAGTACTTGGCGTGCAGCACACGGCCCGCGACCTTGTCGCCCACCTTGATGCCGTCGGCCTGCATTTCCGGGCGCTTGCGCAGCATCTCGGCGGTGACTTCGTATTCCTTCGTCAGGGCCGGCGCCGGGCCTTTTTCGCGGGAAAGCTCCAGCGCGACTTCCCAGCCCACCAGGGCCATCTCGCGCGCCACCTCTTCGGTGAACACGCAGGCTTCCGGGCTGCCGTAGCGCAGCTTGAGCAGGGTCAGCGCCGAGCCCAGGCCGAGGAAGCCCATGCCGTGGCGGCGCTTGCCGAGGATTTCCGCGCGCTGCTGTTCCAGCGGTAGGCCGTTGATCTCCACCACGTTGTCGAGCATGCGGGTGAACACCCGGACCACTTCGCGGTAGCGTTCCCAGTCGAAGCGCGCGTTGTCGCCGAAGGCGTCGACCACGAAGGTCGTCAGGTTCACCGAGCCCAGCAGGCAGGAGCCGTAGGGCGGCAGCGGCTGCTCGCCGCAAGGGTTGGTGGCGCGGATCGCCTCGCACCACCAGTTGTTGTTCATCTCGTTGACCCGGTCGATGAGGATGAAGCCGGGCTCGGCGTAGTCGTAGGTGGACACCATGATCATGTCCCACAGGTGCCGCGCCTTGACCCGCCCGTAGACCTTGCAGGCCACCCGGCCGTCATCGCCCACCAGGTAATCGTCGTGCAGCGGCCAGTCGCGCCAGACCACTTCCTCGGCATTCTTCAGGTCGACCTCGTCCCGCTCCTTCTGGTGGATCGGGAACACCAGCGGCCAGTCCTCGTCGTGTTCCACCGCATTCATGAAGCCGTCGGTGATCAGCAGGCTGAGGTTGAACTGGCGCAAACGGCCGTCCTCGCGCTTGGCACGAATGAATTCGCGCACGTCCGGATGGCTGACGTCGAAGGTGCCCATCTGCGCGCCGCGCCGTCCGCCGGCGGAGCTGACGGTGAAGCACATCTTGTCGTAGATATCCATGAACGACAGCGGCCCGCTGGTGTGCGCGCCAGCGCCGGAGACGTAGGCGCCGCGCGGGCGCAGGGTGCTGAATTCATAGCCGATGCCGCAGCCGGCCTTGAGGGTCAGCCCGGCCTCGTGGACCTTCTCCAGGATGTCGTCCATGGAGTCGCGGATGATCCCGGAGACGGTGCAGTTGATGGTCGAGGTGGCCGGCTTGTGGCCCTGCGCGCCAGCGTTGGAGATGATCCGCCCGGCGGGGATGGCGCCGTTGCGCAGCGCCCAGAGGAAGCGCTCGTACCAGTGCTCGCGCAATGCCTTGTTGGCCTCGACGTCGGCCAGGGCGCGGGCGACGCGCTGCCAGGTCTCGTCGACGCTGCCGTCGATGGGGTCACCGCTCTTGTGCTTCAAGCGGTACTTGCTGTCCCAGATGTCCTGCGAGGCAGGCTGCAGGGCGAGAACTCCTGGGTTGGCGCCGCGTTGGCGCGCATCGGTCTTGGCCATCCGGGAAATAACCTCCTGTCGGTTGGTGGCAGGCGCAAATGGAGCGCGAGTAGACCCCATATGTAGGCATAGATTCCTGATCACCATCAATATCTTGTGTCAGGAGTTCCCAGACGGAAACGATAGACGGTTGAGCCGGCGGCGTAGGAAAAGATGCGTAAAGCCGACGATTGGCGGGGAACCAGGGGAGGATAGGGCGCGAAATTTCAGGCAGAGAGGGTGCGGCGATCAGGCGCGGGGATGGCGATCACATGAGCGCTCGCTGCACCGCGGAAGCAACGACCTTGTAGGAGCGAGCTTGCTCGCGAACCCGCCTTGCAGCGCAGCTTCAGGTCACCCTGATTCGCGAGCAAGCTCGCTCCTACGAAAGGCAGCAACGTAGGGCGCATAAAGCGGAACGCTTTATCCGCCATCCGCGACCGTCGGCGGATAACGCCCGAGGCGTTATTCGCCCTACGATTGGGAAACTCCGGTAGAAGCCCGACTCAGAGCTTCTCCAGACACCCGGCAAACTCGTCGGCCAGATTGCCTAGCAGCTTCTCATAGCCCTGGGCATCCACCTTCACGCCCACGCCCAGGTCATCCAGTTCGGCCAGGCGGACCGGCAGGCCCTGGCTCAGGGTATCGGCCAGGCGCGGGCGGATCGGCGGTTCGCTGAAGATGCAGGAAGGGCCGGCCTTCTGCAGTTGCGCACGCATGGCGGCCACGTGGCGGGCGCCCGGCTGCACATCGGCGGACACGGCGAAGACGCCGGCATGGCGTAGACCATAGGCCTCCTCGAAGTAGTCGAAGGCCTCGTGGAAGACGAAGAACGGCTTGCCCTTGAGCGGGTCGATACGCTGTTTCAGGCGCGCATCCAGCGTCTCCATGCGCTCGTCGAAGGCCTTCAGGTTGGCCTGGTAGCGGCTGGCGTTGGCGGGATCGGCGATGGCCAGGTCCTCCGCCATGCGTGCGGCGATCACCTGGGCATTGGTGGGCAACAGCCACAAATGCGCATCGATCATGCCAGGGCGGTGATCATGGTCGTGTCCGGTGTCGTCGTCATGGTCCGGATGGTTCGACTCGCTGAAGTCGGCGAACTTGCGCAGGTGCATGCCGGCCTGGTCCTGCACCGCAACGCTCGGGCCCTTGCGGCTTTCCAGCACCTTGGGCAGGAAGTTCTCCAGGTCCGGGCCGACCCAGTAGAACAGCTGCGCGTCGCGCACGCGGCGGATGTCGGACGGCCGCAGCGAGTAGCTGTGCGGCGAGGCGCCCGGCGGCAGCAGCACGTCCGGCGTGCCCTCGCCATCCTGGATGGCGGCGGCGATCAGTTGCAGCGGCTTGATGCTGGTCAGCACGCTGACCTCGGCACGTACGGGGAGGCTGAGCAGCAGCGCGCAGGCGGCGGTCAGCAGGGCGACGGGACGGAAGGACACGGCGGCACTCACACAGGGGAGACATGAAAGAGTAATATAATAACGTCTCTGAACCCGAGCGTCGCCGCGCATGTACAAGATCGCCCCCAAGACTCCTCTCGCCTGCCGTCCGCACGACCACGCCAATTGCGTCGCCAGCGCCCTGGCCGACGCCGATGCGCTGTGCGCACGGCAGGGCGTGCGCCTGACCGAGCTGCGCCGGCGCGTGCTGGAGCTGGTCTGGGCGAGCCACAAGCCGCTGGGCGCCTACGACATCCTCGCCGTGCTGAGCGAGGAGGACGGCCGCAAGGCGGCGCCGCCGACGGTCTACCGCGCCCTGGATTTCCTCCTGGAAAACGGCCTGGTACACCGCATCGCCTCGCTCAACGCCTTCATCGGCTGCGCCCATCCGGAACACGCCCATGAAGGCCAGTTCCTGATCTGCCGCGCCTGCCACACCGCCATCGAGCTGGAACAGCCGGCCATCAGCGAGGCCATAGTCGCCGGCGCCAAGGGCGTCGGCTTCGCCGTGGAATCCCAGACCGTCGAGATCGTCGGCCTCTGCGGCGCCTGCGCCCCCGGCCAGCGGGAGGCGTGATGAGCGACGCCCTGATCCGCCTGCAAGGCGTCGGCGTCAGCTACGCCGGCCAGGCGGTGCTGCAGAACGTCGACCTGACCATCGCTCCGGGCGAGATCGTCACCCTGATCGGCCCCAACGGCGCCGGCAAGACGACCCTGGTGCGCAGCGTGCTCGGCCTGCTCAAGCCCGATACCGGCAGCGTCTGGCGCCAGCCGAAGCTGTCCATCGGCTACATGCCGCAGAAGCTCCATGTCGACCCGACCCTGCCGCTGACGGTTTTCCGTTTCCTGCGCCTTGTTCCCGGTGTGCAGCGCTCCCACGCGCTTGACGCACTGAAGGAAGTCGGCGCCGCCCACGTGATCGACAAGCCGCTGCAGAGCGTTTCCGGCGGCGAGTTGCAGCGCGTGCTGCTGGCCCGCGCGCTGCTGCGCAAGCCGGAACTGCTGGTGCTCGACGAACCCGTGCAGGGCGTCGACGTCGCCGGGCAAGCCGAGCTGTACCGCCTGATCGGCCGCCTGCGCGACCGCCTCGGCTGCGGCGTGCTGATGGTCTCCCACGACCTGCACCTGGTCATGAGCGCCACCGACAAGGTGGTCTGCCTGAACCGTCACGTCTGCTGCTCCGGGCACCCGGAACAGGTCAGCGGCGACCCGGCCTTCGTCGAGCTGTTCGGCCAGGACGCCCGCAGCCTCGCGGTCTATCACCACCACCACGACCACTCCCACGACCTGCACGGCGAGGTGGTGAAACCCGCCTACCCGGCCGGCACCCGCTTCACTCCGGTCCACCAGCACGGCCCCGACTGCAACCATGGCTGATTTCCTGCTCAACGCCCTCCTCGCCGGGCTGGCCCTGGCGGTGGTCGCCGGGCCCCTGGGTTCATTCGTCGTCTGGCGACGCATGGCCTATTTCGGCGATACCCTGTCCCACGCCGCCCTGCTCGGCGTGGCCTTAGGCTTCCTGCTGGATGTCAGCCCGACGCTCGCGGTGACCGTCGGCTGCGTGCTGCTCGCCGTGCTGCTGGTCACCTTGCAGCAGCGCCAGCCGCTGGCTGCCGACACCCTGCTGGGCATCCTCGCGCACAGCACGCTGTCGCTGGGCCTGGTGACCCTGAGCTTCATGAAGGAAGTGCGCGTCGACCTGATGGCCTACCTGTTCGGCGACCTGCTCGCCGTCAGCCACACCGACCTCTTGTGGATAGTCGCCGGCAGCGCCCTGGTGCTGGGGCTGATCGGCTGGCTGTGGCGACCGCTGCTGGCGATCACCGTGCACGAGGAGCTGGCGCGGGTCGAAGGCCTGCCGGTCACCGCCATCCGCCTGGCGCTGATGCTGTTGATTGCCATCGTCATCGCCGTGGCCATGAAGATCGTCGGCGTGCTGCTG
>NZ_JBGLYK010000071.1:0-24245 GCF_047304025.1 Pseudomonas sp. Pseusp97
GCCCTGGCCCGCTCGCTGGTCACCCGCCCGCGCCTGCTGCTGCTCGACGAGCCCCTGTCGGCGCTGGACGCGCGCATCCGCAAGCACTTGCGCGAGCAGATCCGCCGCATCCAGCAGGAACTGAAACTGACCACGGTGTTCGTCACCCACGACCAGGAGGAAGCGCTGACGCTGTCCGACCGCATCGTGCTGATGAACGCCGGGCGCATCGTCCAGAGCGGCGACGCCGAGACGCTCTATACCGCGCCGGAAAACGCCTTCGCCGCCGGCTTCATCGGCAACTACAACCTGCTCGACGCCGCCCAGGCGACGAAGCTGCTGGACCGTCCGTACCGCCAGCAGGTGGCGATCCGCCCCGAGTCGCTGCGCCTGAGCGTGGAGCCGGGCGAAGGCATCCCGGTTCGGGTACTCTCCCACAGCCTGCTGGGCAACGTGATCCGCTACCGGGTCGACGCCAGCGGCGTCGAGCTGACCGTGGACGTCCTCAACCGCAGCGCCGAGCGCCTGTACCCGGCCGGCACCCAGCTCGGCCTGCAAATCGACATTGAAAGCATTCGGGAGGTGGCCTGATGGCCCTGGTGATATTCGACCTCGACGACACCCTGATCGACGGCGATTGCGCGAGCCTGTGGAGCCAGCGCATGGCCGATCTCGGCTGGGTGGACGCGGAGTCGTTCCTCAAGCGCGACGCCGAACTCATGGCGCTGTACGCGCAGGGCAAGCTGCCCATGGAGGACTACATGGCCTTCGCCCTGGAGCCGATGGCCGGGCGCAGCGTGGACGAGATCGAACGGGAAGTGGAAGCCTTCGTCGAAGACGTGATCGAGCCGCTTATCCACAGCGACGCCTGCTCCACCCTCGCCCGCCACCGCGAGGCGGGTGACCGTCCGCTGGTGATCTCCGCCTCCGGTGTGCACCTGGTGCAGCCCATCGCCGAGCGCATCGGCATCGACGAGGTATTGGCGATCGACCTGGAAGTGGCGAACGGTCACTACACCGGCCGTACCCTGGGCGTGCTGACCTACCGCGAAGGCAAGGTGCTGCGCCTGCTCGACCTGCTCGAAGGCGATGACAGCCCGCTGGCCGAGGCGCACTTCTACTCCGACTCGCGCAACGACCTGCCGCTGCTCAAGTTGGTGGGCAAGCCGCATGTGGTGAATGCCGACCCGGTGCTGCTGGAGCACGCACAGAAAATGGGCTGGGACGTGCTGAACTGGAAGTGATTCCGGTGTGCCGGCCTGCCTGAATCGTCAGGCCGGCAATCTCTTCAGCAGGTGCTGCTGCATGCGTAACTCTTCCGTCTCCTGGGAGAGGTCCGGTGACAGCCGGGCAAAGGCCACCGCTCGCTCGAGCTGGCGGCGAAACTCCTGTTGATCCCCCGCAATCGCCGCGCGCATCGCCAGGCAGCGCGCCCAGATGCTCGTGTACTCGTGCTGCAGGCGCTGTGGCAACAACTCGTCGAACAGCCCAAGCTCACCCCCGGAGGCAACGGCCTGAGCGAAAGCCAGCTCGGCGCCGATCAACCGGAGCATGTCGTAAAGTACCTTCTGCAGCGCCTCAGGCAGTGCGTTGCGCTGCGCCTGGAAAGAAGCATCCAGCGCCGCGGCGTCCTCCCAGCGCCCCTGGACCTGCAGCGCGCGCAAACGGATGTAAAGCGCCACCAGAGGCATCGGCGCTTCCTGGGATTCCAGTAGTTGCAGGTCCGCCTCGGGCACCTGGTCCGCGCACAGCCCCGAGCACGACAGCCCCATCAGGCGGGCAAAAGCCAGTTGCGGATGCGCCGCATCCATCCCGCGCCACCAGCGCAGCATCCACAAGCCATCGCTGACCTGCTTGAGCTTGCCCTGTACCGGCAACAGATTGGCGACGCCCATGCACGTATTGGTCGCCGCCACCGCGATCAGAAGTCCCTGCGCTGGGCCGTCCTCCAGCGTCAGCGAAACCAGTCCCGCGAGCCCTGCCACGAGCAGGTTCGCCAGCGGCCCGCCGGCATTGAACCAGACATGCTGGCGCCGCCAGGGGCCGCGCGGGTCGGCAAACGCCATCACGTAACCCGCGAGCTTCTGTGGGTGCCTCGGCTGCCGGCTGAACGTCCAGCCACGGCGCCGCATGCGAAAATCCCAGCGGCCGACACGCAGGCGCATCACTGTCATGCCGCCCAGGCGCGCGCCGAGGAAGTGCCCGAACTCATGCACGAAGATGGATTGATAAATAGCCACCAAGCCCAGCAGCAGACCCGGAACGATCCACACCGGTTCGGTCGGAAGCGCGAGCATGCTCAGGACCATTCCCAGCGCGCCTGCTGCTCCGCCGAGGACGATCATCAACATCCGCAGGGGCGTGTTGAGCCACTCGGGCAACGACCAGAGGCCGGCGGTCTTGCAGATTCTGCTTTGCGACATCCCTGTCTCGCTCATGGCCGCTCCCTACGCCCCGCGCCTGATCAGCTCAGACTCTCGTCGATCAGCACCACTACCTTGCCTTGCACCTGATTGCTCGCCAGGGCATCGAAGGCGCTCTGCGCGTCGCGGACCGGGAAGGTGCGCTCCAGTTGCGGGCTGAGCTTGCCGGACTCGAGCAGCGGCCAGACCTTCTGCCCCAGCTCGGCGATCAACCGCGCCTTGAAGTCGGCGTCACGCGAGCGCAGGGTCGAACCGATGAGCTGGATGCGCTTGCCCAGCAGCAGGGCGAGGTCCAGCTCGGCCTTGCGACCGCCCATCAGGCCGATCACCACCCATCGCCCGTCACGGCCGAGTATCTCCAGGTCCAGCGCGGCGTAGTTCGCGCCCACCGGATCGAGGATCACGTCGAAGGGAGCGAAATCCCGCAGCGATTCGAGACTCTCGCCGCGCAGCACGCCGCCTTCGGCGCCCAGGCCCTCGCAATAGGCCAGCCGGTCAGCCGAACCGACACTGACCCAGCACGGACTGCCGAATGCCTTGCACAGCTGGATCCCAGCCGAGCCGACGCCGCTGGCGCCCGCATGCAGCAGCACCTTCTCGCCCGGCTGCAGCGCGCCGAGCATGAACAGGTTCAGCCAGGCGGTGGCGTAGACTTCCGGCAGCGCCGCGGCTTCAGCCAGGCTCAGGCCGGCGGGAACCGGCAGCGCGTGGCGCTCGTCCACCACCACTTCTTCGGCCATGCCGCCGCCGGCCAGCAGCGCGCAGACGCGGTCGCCCACCTGCCAGGTACTGCCGGCGCCGACTTCGGTGACCACACCGGAACATTCCAGGCCGATGATGTCGCTCGCTCCCGGCGGCGGCGGGTAATGGCCGGCCACCTGCAACAGGTCGGCACGGTTGAGTCCCGCGGCCGCGACCTGGATGCGGATCTGTCCCTGCGCGCAAGTCGGATTCGGGCGCTCGGCCCACTCCACTCGCCCTTCGATGCCTTGCAATGCGTTCACGCTGCCTCCATAGTGACTTCGCAGGGCCCGCTCCGTATGGTCGGGCCCTTTTTCTGCGCCGAATTCACCTGCGATTGAACCCGGCGCCGCCAATTAAGGCCTAATATGCGTCATAACTCCGCGATCAGTCGAATCAGCATGAAGCGATTTTTGCCCCGCACCGCCCTGTTGTTCATCCTCGGCGCAACCGCCCTTTCCTCTTTCGCGGCAACCACCAGCCCGAACGTCTGGGACGGCCTGCAACCCGACCGGGATCAAGTGATCGCCAGCCTCAACATCGTTGAGCTGCTCAAGCGCCATCACTACAACAAGCCGCCGCTGAACGACGAGCGCTCGGCGAAGATCTATGACAGCTACCTGAAGACCCTCGATCCGGCGCGCATGTACTTCACCGCGTCCGACATCGACCAGTTCGCGCCCTGGCGCACCCAGTTCGACGACTTCCTGAAAAGCGGCGAACTGGAGCCCGGCTTCACCATCTACAAGCGTCATCTCGACCGCCTGAAGGAGCGCCTGGACTTCGCCCTGGCGACCTTGAACAAGGGCGTCGACAAGATGGACTTCACCACCGACGAATCGCTGGAAATCGACCGCGAGAAATCGCCCTGGGCGAAAGACAGCGCCGCGCTCGACGACCTGTGGCGCAAGAAGGTGAAGGACGAGGTCCTGCGCCTGAAGATCGCCGGCAAGGACAACAAGGCCATCCAGGACCAGCTGACCAAGCGCTACAAGAACCAGCTGATGCGCCTGGAGCAGACCCGCAGCGAAGACATCTTCCAGGCCTACATCAACGCCTTCGCCCAGACCTACGATCCGCACACCCAGTACCTGTCGCCGGACAGCGCGGAAAACTTCGACATCAACATGAGCCTCTCGCTGGAAGGCATCGGCGCGGTACTGCAGAGCGACAACGACTACGTGAAGGTCGTGCGCCTGGTACCGGCCGGCCCCGCCGAGAAGAGCAAGCAGATCGCCACCTCCGACAAGATCATCGGCGTCGCCCAGGGCAAGGGCGAGATGGTCGACGTGGTCGGCTGGCGTCTGGATGAAGTGGTCAAGCTGATCCGCGGCCCGAAAGGCTCGCAGGTCCGCCTGGAAGTGATCCCGTCCACCAACGCACCGAACGACCAGACCAGCAAGATCGTCACCATCACCCGCGAGGCGGTGAAGCTGGAAGACCAGGCGGCGAAGAAGTCGGTCATCACCATCGATCACGAAGGCAGGAACTACAAGCTGGGCATCATCGACGTGCCGGCCTTCTACCTCGACTTCAAGGCCTATCGCGCCGGCGATCCGGACTACAAGTCCACTACCCGCGACGTGAAGAAACTGATCGGCGAGCTGCAGAAGGACAAGGTCGACGGTATCGTCATCGACCTGCGCAACAACGGCGGCGGCTCCCTGCAGGAAGCCACCGAGCTGACCGGCCTGTTCATCGACCAGGGCCCGACCGTGCTGGTGCGCAACAGCGACGGCCGCGTCGACGTGCTCAACGACGACGAGGGCAAGGCCTTCTACACCGGCCCGATGACCGTGCTGGTCAACCGCCTGTCCGCCTCGGCTTCGGAGATCTTCGCCGGCGCCATGCAGGACTACCACCGCGCGCTCATCGTCGGTGGCCAGACCTTCGGCAAGGGCACCGTGCAGACCATCCAGCCGCTGAACCATGGCGAGCTGAAGCTGACCCTGGCCAAGTTCTACCGCGTCTCCGGCCAGAGCACCCAGCACCAGGGCGTGATCCCGGACATCGCCTACCCGTCCATCGTCGACGACAAGGAAATCGGCGAAAGCGCCCTGCCCGACTCCATGCCGTGGGACACCATCAAGCCCGCGCTGAAGGCCCAGGCCGATCCGTTCAAGCCGTTCCTCGACCAGCTGCGCACCCGTCACGATGCGCGCACCGAGCACAACGCGGACTTCGTCTATGCCCGCGAGCGTCTCGCCCTGGCCCAGGAGCTGATGAAGGAAAAGACCGTCAGCCTCAACGAAGCCAAGCGCCGCGCCCAGCAGACCAGCATCGAGAACCGCCAGCTGGCCATGGAGAACGCCCTGCGCAAATCCAAGGGCCAGGAGCCGCTCAAGGAGCTGAAGAAGGAAGACGAGAACGCCCTGCCGGAAGAGGACAAGACCAAGCCGCAGGACGACGCCTACCTGACCGAGTCCGGGCATATCCTGATCGATTACCTGAATCTGGATTCCCAGGTGGCCAAACACTGATCGGGTGACATCAAACAGTCATGACACTGTCGTGAAATGCACAGGGCCGGGAAACCGGCCCTTTGCTTTTCCAGCCACCGAGAACCGTCATGACCGTCACCGAGCAGTTGAGCGCGCTGGACCATATCCTCGCTCACGGCGACCTGCACTGCCTGTTCCAGCCCATCCTGTCGCTCTCCGAAAGACGCCTGGTGGGCTATGAAGCCCTTACCCGCGGCCCGTCCAACGGCCCCCTGCACTCGCCCCTGACACTGTTCAGCATCGCCCGTAGCAGCGGCCGTCTCAGCCAACTGGAACTGCTCTGCCGGCGCAAGGCCTGTGCGCGCTTTCGCGACCTGAAGCTCGAGGGCAAGCTGTTCCTCAACGTGTCGCCGGAGTCCCTGCTGGAGCCGACCCACCAGCCCGGCCGCACCTTGCAGCTGCTGCAGACCTTCGGCATCTCGCCCAGCGACGTGGTGATCGAGCTGACCGAGCAGACGCCCATCGAGGACTTCACCCTCCTCGACACCGCGCTGCACCACTACCGCGCCATGGGCTTCTCCATCGCCCTGGACGACCTGGGCGCCGGTTACTCCAGCCTGCGCCTGTGGTCCGAGCTGCGCCCCGACTACGTGAAGATCGACCGCCACTTCATCGAAGGCATCCACCTGGACGCGGTGAAGCGCGAGTTCGTCGGCTCGATCCTGAAGATGGCCCACGCCTCCCGTGCCCAGGTGATAGCCGAGGGCATCGAGATTGCCGAAGAGCTCGCCGTGCTCTCGGAAATGGGCGTCGACCTGGTGCAGGGCTACCTGCTGGGCCGCCCCAACGAAACGCCGCCGCGCGACGCCCGCGCCCTGCTACCGGAGGTGGACAGCGCCGGCGCACTGCTCGCCGAGGAGCAGTCAGACCTCGAACCTTTGCTTCTGGAACAACCGGCGGTGCGCGACAGCACGCCCATCGGCGACGTGCTGGAAGCCTTTCGCGCCCAGGCCAACCTCAACTCCCTGGCCGTGCTGGATCGCGACGACCAGCCGGTGGGCATCATCCACCGGCACGCCCTGTCCGATGCCCTGCTCAAACCCTTCGCGCCGGAGCTGTATGCGCGCAAGCCGATCAGTCGCCTGATGAGCGATGACTTCCTCGCCGTGGAGCGCAGCCAATCGCTGCAGCAGGTCAGCCGCCTGCTCACCAGCCGCGCGCGGCAGCGCATCGAGGAAGACTTCATCATCACCCTGAACGGCCGCTACCTGGGGCTGGGCCGGGTGATTGACGTGCTCAAGCTGATCACCGAACAGAAGATCCGCCAGGCGCGCCATGCCAACCCGCTGACCCTGCTGCCGGGCAACGTGCCGATCCAGCAGTGCCTGGCCCGCCTGCTGCAACAAGGCCGCGAGGCGGTGGTGTGCTACGTAGACATCGATAGCTTCAAGCCCTTCAACGACCTCTACGGCTATGCGCGCGGCGACGAAGTCCTGCTCTGCCTGGCGCAATGCCTGGGCGAACGAGTGGACCCGACGCGGGACTTCGTCGGCCACATCGGCGGGGACGACTTCATGCTGGTGCTGGGGACGCCGGATTGGCGCGAACGCCTGAATCACCTGCTGGAGGATTTCCAGGGGCAGTGCCGGCGCTTCTACAGCCGCGAACACCTGGACGCAGGTTGCTTCGTCGCGCACAACCGCCAGGGGCGGCGCGAGGAGTATCCGCTGCTGTCGCTATCGATCGGCGTGGTGCACGTGAAGAGCGGCGCCGGGCAGCGCCTGGATGCCAGCCAGTTGGCCGGGCTCGCCTCGGAGGCCAAGCGTCACGCGAAGAACATGCCGGGCTACAGCCTGCACATCCTCACGGCCGAATGAATCACAGCCCCAACTGCCGGGCACGCGCCTCGTAGCGTTCGGCCTGGGCCTCATCCGGATCCAGCCCGGGGCCGCCGCTGCGATACAGCTCGCCGAGCTTGCGTGCCGCCAGCGGGTGGCCAGCCTCGGCGGCTTGCTGCCAGTACCGCGCAGCTTCCTGCGCATCACCGGCATGCCGGGTATCACCCTTGAGCGATTGCACGCCCACCTGGTAGGCCGCCTTGTGGTCTCCAGCCGCCGCGGCGAGACGCAGCAGACGCAGCCCCTCCTCGCGAGCGCCGAAACCCTGCCCGCGAAACAGCAGCAGGTGCCCGTAGAAACTCTGTGCGCCGACGTCGCCCAGGGCTGCCATGCGCGCGAACTGCCCCTGCATCCAGGCCCAGGAACGCGGCTGGCGAACCATCCACGGCCAACCCATCAGGCGCCGCGCCACGGCGTAACTCAACCGCGCACGCAAACGCCAGAACAGTTCGCGAGGTGTCGCCACGTCAGGGCTCCTCGGGATACTCGAACTCGAACACGCGCGCCACTTCCGCCGCATGCCAGCCGGCTGCGGCAGGACCATCCGGCGCGCCGGAGAAGCGGCCCAGGCGCTCGACGTATTCGAAGAAACCGGTGCGTGGCAGGCGGCTGGCGCCCTGGCTGATCACCAGCGAGCTGCGCAGCGGGCGTCCGGCACGGGCATCCAGAGCGGCCAGGTGTTCCAGCGCGGCGGTCAGCACGGTCATCGCCGGCGTCGGCAATTGCAGGCGCTCGATCAGCGCGCGGTAGGTGAGCAGATGGCGCTGGCGGCGGGCGTCTTCCAGCTCGCCGAGCAGGCCTTCCCAATGTTTGCGACTGATCTGCACGCTCAAGAAGCAGACTCCCCAGTGCCAAGGGCACGACGCAGGCCATGCTGGATGGCGTCGCTGGCTTCGCGTTCGCCGTTCTCGATCAGTTCCAGGTAGGACGGGCTGATGCCCACCGAACGCGCCAGCGTTTCGATGGAAAGGCTGCGTGCCTCGCGCAGGGCCTTCCAATCCGGCTGGTCGTCGAGCGCCGGGGCGGCAGCGGGCTTGACGACCTGGGCGACACCCCGGCCGGCGGCGGCCAGCAGGGCCTGGTATTCGGCCCAGGGAACCACGGCGTACTCCGCTTCGCCGTCACGCATGATGACTTGAACGTTCATGACAACACTCCTTGCAGGCCGCCATCTTAACAGCCTGATACGCGCCTGTGCCGGCTATACTGCGCAGCGTCTCTCGCCACCAGATATGGGGACCGACTTGCCGCGCCTGCTTCCGTTCTGCCTATGCCTGGCCAGCACCCTGTGCGGTGCCGAGGAACTGCGCTGGGGCTATTCGCCAAGCAACGGCATGCCCTACGCGGAAAGTATCGACCATGAATTGGCGCCTGGCTTCATTCGCGATCTGGGCGAAACCGTCGGACAGCGCCTGGGGCTCGAGGTTCGCTTCGTGGAAACCCCGGACAAGCGTGCCGAATCCGCGCTGGCGCAGGGCGCAATCCATCTGCTGTGCATCAACAACCCGCAGTGGATGAACGCGCCGGAAAAACTGCACTGGTCGCCCAGGCTGTTCGAGGAAGAGGACGCCCTCGCGCAACGGGCGGACAGCGCGCCGCTCGAGGACTTCTCCCGCATGGACGGCGTTCGCATCGGCACCAGCCTGGGCTACGTCTACCCTGCCCCGCTGATGCAGGCATTTGCCGACGGCCATGCGAAGCGCGCGGACGTGCGTGACCTGGATACGCGCCTGCACATGCTCGAAGCCGGTCGCCTGGACGCCCTGATCGACATGCGCCGGCCGCTGGAATTCCTGCTTGCCCAGCACCGCAACCTGCCCGTGGCGATCAGCCGCAACAATGTTCAGCGCTACTCGATCCACTGCTCGTACGGTCCGGCGCTGCCGCTCAACCCCGAGCGGCTGGACGCCTTGCTGCAGGCGATGGTCGATGACGGCTCCATCCAGCGCCTGCTGGGCGAACAGACGGCGCGGCTGCGTCAGAGACGCTGAACCGCTTCCGGCGGCGGCAGCTGCTTCAGGGCTTCGCGGGTTTCCACGCCCTGCGCGTCGCGCCAGACCTTGAAGGCGTCGATCTCCGATTGCCAGCGACTGACCACCCAGGCGAGCACCGCCAGGTCATCGAGGAAGCCCACGCCCAGCAGCCAGTCGGGCACCAGGTCCACCGGCGAGAGGAAATACAGCAGCGCCGCCACGACCGATACCAGCGCCTGGGAACTGAGGCCGCGGTAATCGCAGCGCACCCAGGCCACCAGCAATTCCTGCAGCAGCTTCAGGTCGGTCCTGGCCAGCTTGACCCGGCCGCTCTTGCGCGACACCGCGAACAGCAGCGTCGGCAATCTCCCGCCCGCGATGAAGCGACTGGCGAGTTTCAGGAAACGGTCAAATCCCGGAGGCTTTTTCATCGATTCACCTCGATAGGAAGATTCGTACAGGGCGGGTTCAGGTTATCCACCTTTCCTGTGGATAACTCTGTTGAAAGCCACCCTCGATATCGCCCAAAGGCCCACGCCACGAGGGCTGCAGACAGATCGGCGATTTTTTGTTCACCCCTACAAATGCGTTAAAAATCATGCAGTTGCGGCTAAGCGAAGGGCCCATCAATGTCAAGGGGAGGACATTGTTTCAACTGCGTCAAATATGTGCATAAGGGTAACACCGCGGCCCAGGTTACTCCCTTTCAGACCCGATGGTCAGCGCGCCGTTCCAGAGCGCCTTGCGCACAAATGAAAACGCCCCGTGGGTAACGGGGCGTTTCCTCTGGTACGAAGGTACTCAGTTACTTCTTCGGCTCTTCCGCCGGAGCTTCCGGGGCGTCCGGCTGGTTCGGGTCCTTGATGGCCAGCAGTTCCAGGTCGAACACCAGGACCGAGTTGGCCGGGATGGTCGGGCTCGGGCTCTGGGCGCCGTAGGCCAGTTCGCTGGGGATGAAGAGCTTGATCTTCTCGCCGACGTGCATCAGCTGCAGGGCTTCGACCCAGCCCGGAATCACGCCGCCAACCGGCAGGTCGATCGGGCTGCCACGCTGGATGGAGCTGTCGAAGACCGTACCATCGACCAGCTTGCCTTCGTAGTGAACGGTGACTACGTCGGTGGCCTTGGGCTGCGGGCCGTCGGCTTTCTTCACGACTTCGTACTGCAGGCCGGACTTGGTGGTGACCACGCCCTCACGCTTGCCGTTCTCGGCGAGGAACTTCTTGCCGGCTTCCAGGGCTTCGGCGTTCTTCTTGGCAACCTGCTCCTCAGCGCGCTTCTGCAGGGCGGTGAAAGCTTCGGTCAGCTCTTCGTCGGTCAGCTTCTGCTTCTGCTTGCCGACGGCATCCTCGATGCCTTGGGCGACGGCTTTGGAATCCAGGTCATTCATGCCTTCCTGGGCGAGGCTCTTGCCCATGTTCAGGCCGATGCCGTAGGAAGCTTTCTGCGCCGGGGTCTTGAGTTCCACTTCGGCGGCCTGTTTGTCGCAGCCCGCGAGAACCAGGCCGACCAGCGCGATCGCTGCCGCCAACCGATGTTGTTTCATGCTGAATCCTTGTCTTTGCGCCGTCATGGCTGAAGTAATGAAGCCGCGAGCTTATCAGGCGCTCGTGGCCAGTGGCTATGGGCAATAGGAACCACTACCGGGGGAGAAGTTCCCACAGCAAACTTATAAGAAAATTAACAGGATAAGTCGGACAGCCAGCACAGAAAACCTTCGATTCGCGCCAGGCAGTTGCTCACGGCAACGAATCGACAGGCAACAAAAAAGCCCTCAGGCATCGCTACCTGAGGGCTTTCGAAATGTGGCGCAGCGGACGGGACTCGAACCCGCGACCCCCGGCGTGACAGGCCGGTATTCTAACCGACTGAACTACCGCTGCGTCGGACCTCGAGTGGTGGGTGATGACGGGATCGAACCGCCGACCCTCTGCTTGTAAGGCAGATGCTCTCCCGGCTGAGCTAATCACCCTTCGTCTCGAAGTGGGGCGCATTCTACGGAGGACCTTGGCACCTGGCAAGCCCCCGGATGAAAAAAATTTTCAGATGTTCCAAAGGCTTAGATGAAGAGTGCGAATGACGAAACGGGGTTGGCCTGAACCGCGCCGAACGGAATAATGCATCCTTTGTGTCCAGGAGTTTGCCCCTCATGTGGTTCCGCAACCTGCTCGTATACCGCCTCACCCAGGATCTGCAGATCGACGCCGATGCCCTGGAGAAGGCCCTGGCCAGCAAGCCGGCGCGCTCCTGCGCCAGCCAGGAACTGACTACCTACGGTTTCTCCGCGCCTTTCGGCAAGGGCCCGGACGCTCCGCTGGTGCACGCCAGCGAAGGCTTCTTCCTGGTCAGCGCGCGCAAGGAAGAGCGCATCCTCCCCGGCAGCGTCGTGCGTGACGCACTCAAGGAGAAGGTCGACGAGATCGAAGCTGCGCAGATGCGCAAGGTCTACAAGAAGGAACGCGACCAGCTCAAGGACGAGATCGTCCAGACGCTGCTGCCGCGCGCCTTCATCCGCCGTTCGGTGACCTTCGCCGCCATCGCCCCGAGCCTGGGCCTGATCCTCGTCGACACTTCCAGCGCGAAGAAGGCCGAAGACCTGCTCTCCACCCTGCGCGAAGCGCTGGGCTCGCTGCCGGTTCGCCCGCTGACCGTGAAGACCGCGCCGACCGCCACCCTGACCGACTGGGTGAAGACCCAGGAAGCCGCCGGCGACTTCTTCGTCCTCGACGAGTGCGAGCTGCGTGACACCCATGAAGACGGCGGCGTGGTGCGCTGCAAGCGCCAGGACCTGACCAGCGAGGAAATCCAGCTGCACCTGACCTCCGGCAAGCTGGTCACCCAGCTGTCGCTGGCCTGGTCGGACAAGCTGTCCTTCGTCCTCGACGACAAGGTCGCGATCAAGCGCCTGCGTTTCGAAGACATGCTGCAGGAGAAGGCGGAGCAGGACGGTGGGGAAGACGCCCTCGGCCAGCTCGACGCCAGCTTCACCCTGATGATGCTGACCTTCGCCGAGTTCATCCCGGCGCTGATCGAAGCGCTCGGCGGCGAAGCGATGCCCGAAGGCATCTGATGCCACTGCAGGCGCCGCGTCCGCGCGGCGCCTGACGGATAAACAGGCCTACATAAAAAGAAGGAAGACCCATGCGTGCTCTCATCCTGCTCAGCCGCTTCATGGGCAACACCTTCGCCCTCTGGGTGCTGCTCTTCGCCATCCTGGCTTTCTTCGTCCCCTCGCTCTTCACTCCACTCACCGTCGCTATCGTGCCCATGCTCGGCGTGGTGATGTTCGGCATGGGCCTGACGCTAAAGGTCGAGGACTTCGCCGAAGTCGCCCGGCATCCCTGGCGTGTGACCCTCGGCGTGATCGCCCATTTCGTCATCATGCCCGGCATGGCCTGGCTGCTCTGCCAGTTGATGCACCTGCCCCCGGAAATCGCCGTGGGCGTCATCCTGGTCGGCTGCTGCCCCAGCGGCACCGCGTCCAACGTGATGACCTGGCTGTCGCGCGGTGACCTGGCGCTGTCGGTTGCCATCGCCGGCGTCACCACCCTCCTCGCCCCGCTGCTCACCCCGGCGCTGATCTGGCTGCTGGCCTCGGCCTGGCTGCCGGTGTCCTTCGGCGCGCTGTTCTGGTCGATCCTGCAGGTCGTGGTGGTGCCCATCGTCCTCGGCCTCGTCGCCCAGCGCCTGCTCGGCGCTCGGGTGCGCCACGTGGTGGACGTGCTGCCGCTGATCTCGGTGATTTCCATCGTGATCATCGTTGCTGCCGTGGTCGCCGCCAGCCAGGCGAAGATCGCCGAGTCCGGCCTGCTGATCATGGCCGTGGTGATCCTGCACAACGGCTTCGGCTTCCTCCTCGGCTACTTCACGGCCAAGGTCTTCGGCCTGCCGCTGGCGCAGCGCAAGTCGCTGGCACTGGAGGTCGGCATGCAGAACTCCGGCCTTGGCGCGGCCCTCGCCAGCGCGCATTTCTCGCCGCTGGCGGCTGTGCCCAGTGCGCTGTTCAGCGTCTGGCACAATATCTCCGGCGCCACGCTGTCCACCTGGTTCCGCCGCATGACCGACGAGCCATCGGTCCGGAAACAAGCCCCGCAATAGGGCAAAAATCCAGCGCCGGGTTGCCCGGCGCACCGACTTTGTGCAAAATAATGCACATTGTGAGGACGACCTCACCACCTTCCGGTGCTCCAGCGGGGACGGCCCTTCGTATCCATCCACCGTCTGGAGAGCTCCATGTCCTGGATCATTCTGTTCGTCGCCGGCCTGTTCGAAGTCGCCTGGGCCGTCGGATTGAAATACACCGAAGGTTTCACCCGTCCGATACCGACCGCTCTGACCGTGCTGGCGATCATCACCAGCATGGGCCTGCTTGGCCTGGCCATGAGAAATCTGCCGCTGGGCACCGCCTACGCCATCTGGACCGGCGTCGGCGCTGTGGGCACCGTCATCGTCGGCATCGTGCTGTTCGGCGAGTCCATGGCGCCGGTACGCCTGCTCAGCGTTGCGCTGATCCTGTGCGGACTGGTCGGCCTGAAATTGAGCCACTGACGCTGTATCGGTTCTCGATACCGGCGGGCTGTCGCTTTCCCGAAAATTTGTCGGTATGCTGCGGGCCACTGTGTTTGCTAGGGTCACTGTGGCTCGTGACCTGGTGGGGCCATTCCCCACCACCCGGCTTCGACTGCACCTTGCAACTCAGGACGAGCGCGGACCTTTTCCGCAAAACAATCTTCAATAGTTCAAGGTGTAATTCCATGTCGAATCGTCAGACCGGCACCGTCAAGTGGTTCAACGACGCTAAAGGCTTCGGCTTCATCACCCCGGAAAGCGGCAACGATGTATTCGTTCACTTCCGCTCCATCCAGGGCAATGGCTTCAAGTCGCTGCAGGAAGGCCAGAAGGTCTCCTTCATCGTCGTAGAAGGCCAGAAGGGCCTGCAGGCTGACGAAGTTCAGGTTATCTGATCCTCGTCCTGCACCACGAAAAAGCCCCGGCAATGCCGGGGCTTTTTCTTTTCCGTCGCAGCCTCAGCGGGCCGCGCCACGCAGTTCGGCTACCTGCTGCTGCAGCGCCAGGCGCTTGGCCTCCTGAGGCGCCACCGGCTGGCCGGCCACCAGGCAGACCCGCGACCACAAGCGGCGCAGGAAGCCCTTCTGCGGATCGCGGCTGAAGAAGCTGCCCCACAGCCCCTGCAACGCCATCGGGATCACCGGCACCGGGGTCTCCTCGATGATGCGCTCCACGCCGCCGCGGAACTCGTTCATCTCGCCGTCCAGGGTCAGCATGCCTTCGGGGAAGATGCACACCAGCTCCCCCTCGCGCAGGTACTCGGCGACCCTGGCGAAAGCCGTCTCGTAGGTCTGCGCATCTTCGTTGCGCCCGGCGATCGGCACGGCGCCCGCGGTGCGGAAGATGAAGTTGAGCACCGGGATGCGGAAGATCTTGTAGTACATGACGAAGCGCACCGGTCGACGCACCGAGCCTGCGATCAGCAGCGCATCGACGAAGGACACGTGGTTGCACACCAGCACAGCCGGGCCTTCATCGGGGATGGCTTCGAGGTTGCGGTGATCCACCCGGTACATCGAGTGGGTCAGCAGCCACACCAGGAAGCGCATGGTGAACTCGGGCACGATCTTGAAGATGTACACGTTCACCGCGACGTTCATCAGCGAGAGCACGAGGAACAGCTCGGGGATGGACAGCTTCGCCACCGACAGCAGCAGGATCGAGACGATCGCCGCGACCACCATGAACAGCGCGTTGAGGATGTTGTTTGCGGCGATCACCCGCGCACGCTTGTCTTCCTCGGTGCGCGCCTGGATCAGCGCATACAGCGGCACGATGTAGAAGCCGCCGAAGATACCGATGCCGAGGATGTCCGCCAGCACCGCCCAGGACTGCGAATGCTCCAGCACCGCCAGCCAGTTGTACGGCTGCTCGCCCTGCGGGAAGCCGCCCGAATGCCACCACAGGAGGATGCCGAACAGGCTCAGGCCGATGGAGCCGAAGGGCACCAGGCCGATCTCGACCTTCTTGCCGGAGAGCTTTTCGCAGAGCATCGAGCCCAGCGCGATCCCCACCGAGAACACGGTGAGGATCAGCGTCACCACGCTCTCGTCACCGTGCAGCAGCTCCTTGGCGTAGGTCGGGATCTGGGTCAGGTAGACCGCGCCGAGGAACCAGAACCAGGAGTTGCCTACCAGCGAGCGCGACACCGCCGGGCGCTGGCGCAGGCCCAGCAGGAGGATGCTCCAGGACTGGCGGAAGATGTTCCAGTCGATCTTCAACTCCGGCAGCGCGGCGGCAGCCCGGGGGATGTTGCGGCTGGCGAGGAAGCCGCAGACGGCAACCAGCACCACGGCAATGCCGACGCCGGCGGCGTAGTCCTGCCGCGACATCAGCACACCGGCGCCGATGGTGCCGCAGAGGATGGCAAGGAAGGTGCCCATCTCCACCAGGGCGTTGCCGCCCACCAGTTCGTCCTCGCGCAGGTGCTGCGGCAGGATCGAGTACTTCACCGGGCCGAACAGCGCCGAGTGGGTGCCCATGGCGAACAGCGCGAGGAACAGCAGCGGCAGGCTGCCGAACACGAAGCCCGCGGCGCCGACCGCCATGATCACGATCTCGGCCAGCTTCAGCGCGCGCATCAGCGCGTCCTTGTTGAACTTCTCGCCGAACTGTCCGCCCAGGGCGGAGAACAGGAAGAACGGCAGGATGAACAGCAATGCGCAGAGGTTGACCAGCAGGTTGCGGTCACCGCCGACGGTGAGGTGGTAGAGGATCGCCAGGATCAGCGACTGCTTGAAGATGTTGTCGTTGAACGCACCCAGCAACTGGGTAATGAAGAAGGGCAGGAATCGCTTGGTGCCCAGCAGGGCGAATTGCGAATGTTGAGACATCGTCCTTGTATACCTGCGTAGCGGCCTTGAGCCGGAATGACAGCACGGATATGACGGCAACTGGGTGAAGAAAAGCCACATTTTCCGCACAAATCCATTCGAACAGCGCGATCCGTGCATAAAAAAGCCCGTCGCGAAGGACGGGCTTTTTCCATGGGCCGGGCGACGTCAGAAGCCCACACTGCCCTGCACGTAGAAGGTGCGCGGCTCGCCGAGGTAGATACCGGCGTTGTTGTCGCTGGAGCGGGTGTAGTTCATCTGGTCGAAGAGGTTCTTCACCCCGGCGGCGACCTTCAGGTTGGACGCCTGCGGACCGAAGTCGTAGCCAACGCGGGCGTTCCACAGCACGTAGCCGGGGATGTCGCCGTACTGGCCATCGGCGCTCGGCTCGGTGATGTAGTTGTCGGTGAAGCTGCCGTTGGAGTTGGTGGTCGGGCCGGGCGCGCGCTGCTTCGACTGGGCGAAGCCGTCGAAGTTGTAGGTCCAGCGGTCATGCTCGTAGCGCAGGCCGATGGTCGCCACCTGGCGCGAGTACAGCGGCAGGTCGCGGCCCTTGAAGCCGGGAATATCGCCTTCGTAGGTCGCACGGGTGTAGGTCAGGGTGCCGTAGGCGGTCAGCCCGGCGAGTACCGGATCCAGCGCCGCCATGTCGTAGTGCGCCGAGGTCTCGATGCCCTGGTGCTTGGTGGCACCCAGGTTGGTCCAGCCCACGTCGTTGCTGATGTACTGCAGCTCGTCGTCGAAGTCGATGTAGAACAGCGTGACTTCGCCGCCCCAGGTGCCGTTGTCGTAGCGGGTGCCGACTTCGTAGGTCTTCGCCTTCTCCGGTTGCAGGCCGCTGGCGGTGTCGTTGCCGCTACCGCCCTGGCCGAGCTGGAAGTACTGCAGGCTGCCGAAGGAGGTCTCGTAGTTGGCGAACAGCTTCCACTCGTTGGACAGGTGATACATCACCGCCAGCGCCGGCAGCGGCTCGTTGTAGTCCTTGCTGCGGTTCTTCTCCTGGACCGGCTTGCCCTTGTTGTCGATGACCGGGCGCTCGTGCCAGTCGGTGGAGATGCGCTCGAAGCGGATGCCGGGGGTGACGGTCCAGTTGCCCACGTCGATCTTGTCGTCGAGGTAGATGGAGTTCGCCTCGGTGCCGCCGGTGCGGTCCTGGTAGGTGTGGCCATCGCCGCCGGGAGTCGGCAGCGTGGTCGGGATGTTGTTGATCAGCGCGACCTGGCTGGCGCGCTCGTGCATCGCCTCCTTCAGGTAGCGGTAGCCGATGCTGGCTTCCTGGGTGGTCGGGCCGACCATGAAGATCTTCGAGACGCGCGGCTCGATACCGAAGGTATGGTAGTCGCGCGGGTAGGACGCCAGGGTCTTGAGGTCACGGTTGGCGATGGTGCTGCCACGGAAACTGTCGCTGTAGTAGGTCAGCACCTCGACCTGGGTGAGGTCGTCGATCTGCCGCTTGTACTTGAGCGAGACGTCCTTGCGGCGGCCGGTGAAGTTGTCGTAGTCGCGCACCGACTGGTACGGGTCCTTGTCGAACTGCGCCTGGGTCAGGCCGCCGGGCATGTCGGCGCTGCCGTCGTAGTAATGGAAGTTGGCGGAGAACTCATCGACGTCGGTGGGTGCCCAGTGGGTCTTGAACATCACGTCGTCGATGTCGGTGGCGTCGTTGCTGTCGCGGTAGCCCGCGCCTTTCACGCCCGAGTACAGCAGCGCAGCGCCCATGCCGTTGTCGGCGGTGCCGCCGAGGAAGGCGTTGTAGAGCTTCTTCCAGCCACCGTGGGAAGCGGTTTCCACGGTGCTGCCGACGTCACCGGAGAATTCCTTGGGAATCGCGCGGGTGACGAAGTTGATCACCCCGCCGACGTTCTGCGGGCCATAGCGTACGGAACCGGCGCCGCGCACGACGTCGACGCTGTCGAGGTTGCCCACCGACAGTGGGAACATCGACAACTGCGGCTGCCCGTAGGGCGCCACCGCAGCCGGGACGCCATCGATGAGCACGGTGGAGCGCGGCGACAAGCGCGAGGTCAGGCCGCGCACGCCGACGTTGAGCGAGACATCGCTGCCACCGGTGCCGTTGTTGTCCTGCACCTGCAAACCGGGAATGCCACGCAGCACGTCGCGCACGTTCTGCGCGCCCTCTTCGATCATCTGCTCGCGACGCACCACGGTGCGCGCGCCGGGGTGGTTCTGCACCACCTGCTGGTCGGCCTCGCCGAGCCAGTCACCGACCACGGTGACGGTCTCCAGCTCCTTGGTTTCTTCCTCGGCCTGCGCTGGCAGCAGCGGCGTGGCCAGGGCTACGGCGATCGCCAGGCGCGACCACGAACGAACGTGCGACATGCTTCCCCCTCCCCGGGTACTTCGTGAAGGAGGGGAAAACTAGAGCCGAATGTAAAGTTTGTAAATGCAAATGTATCGCAAATGAAAAAATATTCCGGTTGACTCAGATTCTCTTTTCGGCTTTCCGCACCGTGATCACCCGCGACGGCGATGAGCCGGCAGGGTTTTCAAGGGCGAAGCGCGGCTGACATCAACACAGGAAGACTCAGGCGGTTCGGAAGGACCGCGCACAGGCCTGTCGGTACTCGCCGGGGCCGACGCCATAGGCCTGCTTGAACTGCCTGCTGAGATGGCTCTGGTCGGCAAAACCCAGCTGCATCGCCACGTTCACCGGCATGCAGCCTTGCTTGAGCAGTGCCCGCGCCTGCTCCAGGCGACGCTGCTTGAGCCAGGCGTGAGGCGGCAAGCCCGTGGCCTTGCGGAACACGCGGGCGAAGTGGAAAGGCGAGAGGCCGACGGCAGCGGCCAGTTCCTCCAGCGAGGGCGGTTCCATCAGCCGCGAACCGAGCAGCTCGCGGGCGCGGGCCACCGCCACGGGTTCATTGCCCGCCGGTGGCGCCTCGGGAATCCGCGCGTGGCGCTGGAACAGCAGCAGGAGCGCCTCGCGCCAGCAGGTCTGGCGCTGCAGCACCGTGGCGTCGGAATCCACCAGGCGGTGGGCGGCGAACAGCGCCTGCACCAGCTCCGGGTCGAACACCACGCTGGCGTCGAAGGACGGCGTGCCGCCTGCGCCGAGTTCCAGTTCCTCCAGCACGCCGGAAACCTGCGCCAGCTCCGGATAGAAGCCGCGATAGCGCCAGCCGGCCTCATCGGCCTTGGAACCGGTATGCACCTCATCGGGATTGATCAGCACCACGCTGCCGGCCGGGGCGAAGTGCTCGGCGCCGCGATGGTGGAAGCGCTGCGCGCCCTGCTCGATCATGACGAAGGCGAAGCCTTCATGGACGTGCGGCGAGAACACCTGCTCGATGTAGCGCGCGTGCAGCAGCTCGACGCCGCCCAGCTCCTGGGCGCGCCAGAAGCGGGTGCGTTCGCCGCTCGCGTGGTGTTCTGTCATGGTCGTGCCTCGATGTCGCACCGCTGCTCTGCAGAGCGTGCGGGGCGATCACCTTACACCGCCCCTTCAGCCGTTGAAACCAGCCTCCAGCGCAGCCTTCACCTGCGGCCATTCCTGGTCGGTGATGCTGTAGAGGATGGTGTCGTCCAGCCGCCCGCCAGCCAGGCGCCGATGGTTGCGCAGCACGCCCTCGCGCAGCGCGCCGAGTTTTTCGATGGCGCGCTGGGAGCGCTCGTTGCTGGCGGCGGTCTTGAACTGCACGCGGACCATCTTCCAGCTGTCGAAGGCGTGGCGCAGCATCAGGTACTTCATGGTCGCGTTGAGGCCGCTGCCGTGCTGGGCCTGGTCCAGCCAGGTGGCGCCGATCTCGCAGGCCGGCAGTGCCGGAAGGAAGTCCATGAAGCGCGTGGTGCCGACGATCTGGTTACCCAGGCGTACCACCAGCGGCAGGGCGCGGCCTTCGCGCTGGTCGGCCAGGCCCTGGCGGTACCAGTCCGGGCGCCCCGGCGCACTCATGAACTGCAGGACGTCGCGGTTCTGCTCCGCCAGCGTCACCAGGTCCGGCACGTCGGCCTCCACCATCGGCTCCAGGCGCAGGGCCCCGCGCTGCAAGGTGATGGGTAACGGTCTGAACATGGCGCCCTCCTCGAAACACGACGCGAAATCATCGCTCACATCAGAGCGTAGCGGCCCGATGAAGTGCCGCGCGCCAGCAGGCGCACGACAGACGGACCGCGAAAAGCCCGGCAAGCTACCAGCCCGGCGCCCCGCCCTCAAGTGTGAGGCGTGACACAGCGCCACTGAGACATTGGTAGCAGGCGTCTGACAGTTCCGAACTTTGATGCGAAACTGCTGCGAGTGCTCCTGCGGGGGAGCCTGTCCACTTCCGGAGTCAGCATGTCGTTGTCCAGTGGGTTGATCGCAACGGTCGCCCTGCTCTACATGGCGGTCCTGTTCGCCATCGCGTTCTATGGCGACCGCCGTCGCGCCCCTCTTTCGCCGCGTGTCCGCGCCTGGGTCTACAGCCTCTCGCTGGCCGTGTACTGCACCAGCTGGACCTTCTTCGGCGCCGTCGGCCAGGCCGCCGACCAGCTGTGGTCATTCCTGCCGATCTATGTCGGCCCCGTCCTGCTGATGCTCTTCGCGCCCTGGGTGCTGCAGAAGATGATCATGATCAGCAAGCAGGAGAACATCACTTCCATCGCCGACTTCATCGCCGCGCGCTACGGCAAGTCGCAGGCGCTGGCGGTCGTGGTGGCGCTGATCTGCGTGGTCTGCGTGCTGCCCTACATCGCCCTGCAGCTCAAGGGCATCGTGCTCGGGGTGAACCTGCTGATCGGCGCCGGCCCCGATTCCACCGGCATTCGAGCCCAGGACACGGCGCTGATCGTGTCGCTGATCCTCGCGCTGTTCACCATCGTCTTCGGTACCCGCAACCTGGACGTCACCGAGCACCACCGCGGCATGGTGCTGGCCATCGCCTTCGAGTCGCTGGTCAAGCTCACCGCCTTCCTCGCCGTCGGCATCTTCGTCACCTACGGCCTCTATGACGGCTTCGGCGACCTGGTGGACAAGGCGCGCGTCGCCCCGCAGCTCACCGAGTACTGGAAGGAGACCGTTCACTGGCCGGCGGTGCTGCTGCAGACCGGCGTGGCGATGACCGCCATCATGTGCCTGCCGCGCCAGTTCCACGTGCTGGTGGTGGAGAACATCGAGCCGCGCGACCTGAACCTGGCACGCTGGGTATTCCCGATCTACCTGGTACTGGCCGCGCTGTTCGTGGTGCCCATCGCCCTAGCCGGGCAGATGCACCTGCCGGCCGGCGTGATGCCCGACTCCTTCGTCATCAGCCTGCCGCTGGCCGAGGCGCATCCGGCGCTGGCCCTGCTGGCCTTCATCGGCGGCGCTTCGGCGGCCACCGGCATGGTCATCGTGGCCAGCGTGGCGCTGTCCACCATGGTCTCCAACGACATGCTGCTGCCCTGGCTGCTGCGCCGCAAAGGCGAAGCCGAGCAGCCCTTCGAGGTGTTCCGCCACTGGCTGCTGACCGTGCGCCGGGTGAGCATCGCGCTGATCCTCCTGCTGGCCTACGTCAGCTACCGCCTGCTGGGCTCCACCGCGAGCCTGGCCACCATCGGCCAGATCGCCTTCGCCGCCATTGCCCAGCTGGGTCCGGCGATGATCGGCGCGCTGTACTGGAAGCAGGCCAACCGCCGGGGCGTGTTCGCCGGTCTGGCTGCCGGTTCGCTGCTGTGGGCCTACACCCTGGTCTTGCCGGTGGTCGCCAAGGGCCTGGGCTGGCCGCTGCACACCTTCCCCGGCCTGGCCTGGCTCGCCGGCCGCCCGTTCGGCCTGTCCATCGAGCCGCTGACCCTGGGCGTGCTGCTCTCGCTGATCGGCAACTTCGCGCTGTTCGGGCTGGTCTCGGTGTTTTCCCGCACCCGCGTCTCCGAGCACTGGCAGGCCAGCCGCTTCATCGGCCAGGAAATCTCCCAGAAGCTCAGCTCGCGCTCGATGCTCGCGGTGCAGCTGGAAGACCTGCTGATGCTCGCCGCGCGCTTCGTCGGCGAGGAGCGCGCACGGCAAAGCTTCATCCGCTTCGCCTACCGCCAGGGCAAGGGCTTCACCCCCAGCCAGAACGCCAACGATGAGTGGATCGCCCACACCGAACGCCTGCTCGCCGGCGTGCTCGGCGCCTCTTCCGCGCGCGCCGTGGTGAAGGCCGCCATCGAAGGCCGCGAGATGCAGGTGGAGGACGTGGTGAAGATCGCCGACGAAGCCTCCGAGGTCCTGCAGTTCAACCGTGCGCTGCTGCAAGGCGCCATCGAGAACATCACCCAGGGCATCAGCGTGGTCGACCAGTCTTTGCGACTGGTGGCCTGGAACCACCGTTACATCGAACTGTTCGAGTACCCCGACGGGCTGATCTACGTCGGCCGGCCCATCGCCGACATCATCCGCTACAACGCCGAACGCGGCCTGTGCGGGCCGGGCGACCCGGACCTGCACGTGGCCAAGCGCCTGTACTGGATGCGCCAGGGCACGCCGCACACCTCCGAGCGGCTGTTCCCCAACGGCCGGGTGATCGAGCTGATCGGCAACCCGATGCCGGGCGGCGGCTTCGTCATGAGCTTCACCGACATCACCAACTACCGCGACGCCGAGCAGGGCCTGAAGGATGCCAACGAGAGCCTGGAGCAACGGGTGCAGGAGCGCACCTTCGAGCTCTCGCAGCTCAACCAGGCGCTCACCGAGGCCAAGGGCACGGCCGAGGCGGCGAACCAGTCGAAGTCGCGCTTCCTCGCCGCGGTCAGCCACGACCTGATGCAGCCGCTGAACGCCGCGCGGCTGTTCTCCGCCGCCCTCGCCCACCAGGAAAAACTCCCCGAGGAGGCCACCGAACTGGTGCGCCACCTGGACTCGTCGCTGCGCTCGGCAGAAGACCTGATCACCGACCTGCTGGACATCTCGCGTCTCGAGGGAGGCCGCGTCAGCGCCGACGTCGCGGCCTTCCCGCTGAGCAACCTGTACGACACCCTCGGCGTGGAATTCCGCGTGCTGGCCCAGGAGCACGGCATCGATTTCCATGTGCGCGGCAGCAAGCTGCGCGTGGAAAGCGACATCAAGCTGCTGCGCCGCGTGCTGCAGAACTTCCTCACCAACGCCTTCCGCTACGCCAAGGGCCACGTGCTGCTGGGCGTGCGCCGCGAGGCCGGGCACCTGCGCCTGGAAGTCTGGGACCACGGCCCGGGCATCCCTCCGGACAAGCTGCAGGTGATCTTCGAGGAATTCAAACGCCTGGACAGCCACCAGACCCGCGCCGAAAAGGGCCTGGGCCTGGGCCTGGCCATTGCCGACCGGCTGTGCAAGGTGCTCGGCCACCGTCTGGAAGTGCGCTCCTGGCCGGGCAAGGGCAGCGTGTTCAGCGTCAGCGTGCCGCTGGCGCGCCAGCCGGCTCCGGCGCCGCTCAACGGCCACAAGGTGGAAACGCCGCAGCAGCTCAACGGCGCGCAAGTGCTGTGCGTGGACAACGAGGACAGCATCCTCACCGGCATGAACAGCCTGCTGACCCGCTGGGGCTGCCGCGTGCTCACCGCGCGCAGCCGCGAAGAATGCCAGGCGTTGCTGGATGAGGACGCGCGCCCGCAACTGGCACTGATCGACTACCACCTGGACGACGGGGAGCTGGGCACCGACCTCATGGCCTGGCTGCGCACGCGCCTGGGCGAGCCGGTGCCGGGCGTGGTGATCAGCGCGGATGCCCGCCCCGAGCTGGTGGCGCAGATCCACGCGGCCGGTCTGGACTTCCTGCCCAAGCCGGTGAAGCCGGCGGCGTTGCGGGCGTTGTTGAGTCGGCATTTGAGCCTGAGATAAATCGTCCAGGCGTGCTTTGGCAGCAGCGGCGGTTCGCGAGCAAGCTCGCTCCTACAGGGAAAAGTCAGGCGCTCTTCGTAGGAGCTGTGTCTTTTTCACATATACGAGCCCACGAGA
>NZ_JBGLYK010000072.1:0-23935 GCF_047304025.1 Pseudomonas sp. Pseusp97
AGACTGGTGCGGCCGGTGGCGCGGTCGGTGCCCGCCACGGCAACAAGACGGAAGCCGCCATCGGCGGTGGCCTGGGCGCAGCAGGCGGCCAGGTGATCGGCAACAAGATGGGCGGCACCACCGGTGGCCTGATCGGCGCGGCCCTCGGCGGCGGCGCAGGCGGCGCGCTGGGCAACCATTACGCCGACAACAACCGTGACGACGACGATGACGACTACCGCGGCTACCGTCGCGCCCGTTACGACGACCATCGTCATTACGATCGCCGCTGGCACGACAACGGTCGCCACCGTGGCTGGTACAAGCACAAGCACCACCACCGCGACTGGGATTGATCCGCGGCATAGCAACCGCGATCAGTCCACGGAAACGACGACTGACAGCCGGGCCTGATTGCCCGGCTGTTTTGTGTGCGGGACAATTCTCCCGATAATTCCTACATTCAGGTTCGCATCATGCGTAAGACTCTTTCTGTTCTGGCATTGGCCCTGCTGGCCAGCCACGCCATGGCCGACGACACCAAATCCGCCATTGGCGGCGGTGTCGGTGGCGCCCTCGGCAACGTGGTCGGTGGTGCCCTCGGCGGCTCCACCGGTGCGGCCATCGGTGCTGGCGTAGGCGGTGCCACCGACCAGCGCAAAGGACAACAGGAGCATCGAGGAGTACTTCATAGAGAGGATCTCTCTGTGGGGATGTTGGGAGCGATCCTCGGGTCGTGCGAAGGCTCTGACAAGGGCCTTCCGACGAGTAACACGACTTTCATCAAATATTGCAAGTATTTGATTTGTGGTCAGAACTTTTTCGATTTCGGGCGGTCTGAGTGTTATTCCAGGGTTCCGATTTCGGCGTGTCAGCGTCACAAATAGCCATTGAAATGATGGCTTTTCACGCAAAGTTCCCTGGCCCTTCCGAGTTTACCTTTCATCCCCTTCCTACGTGATGCAAATCCAGCGAATTTTTTCGCAGGAAGATGTGTTGCGCGTACCCGAAAGCTTCGCGAGCAAGCTCGCTCCTACAGGTTCCGGCTTACGTGCTCTTCGTAGGAGCGAGCTTGCTCGCGAACCGGAGGCAGGCGGCGCTCCGGGCGGAGCGCCGTGAGGGGCATCAAACGATACGCAGGCTCGGCCGCGCCTTCTCGAAGCGGATGGCAACGAATTTCGAAGTCGGCGTATGGCTGCCCACGCCGTGGCTGTCCAGCGGCACCAGCGGGTTGGTCTCGGGGTAGTAGGCCGCGGCCTGCCCGGCGGGAATGTCGTAGGCCAGCAGGGTGAAGCCGCTGACACGGCGGTCCACGCCGTCGGACCAGAGCGAGACCATGTCCACCTTCTCGCCGGGTTCGAAGCCCAGGCGGCGGATGTCGGCCTCGTTGGCAAACACCACCTCGCGATGACCGCGCACGCCGCGGTAGCGGTCGTCCAGGCCATAGATGGTGGTGTTGTACTGGTCGTGGGAGCGCAGCGTCTGCAGGATCAGGTGCGGCTCCTGGCCGGTCTCGCGGATCTTCGCGTGGACCAGGTCCGCCGGCAACGGGTGATGGTGGAAGTTGGCCTTGCCGCTGGCCGTATTCCAGCGCCGCGTGCCGGCCGAGTTGCCCAGGTGGAAGCCCCCGGGATTGGCCACGCGGCGGTTGAAATCGGTGAAGCCGGGGATGGTGTCGGCGATCAGGTCGCGGATGCGGTCGTAGTTGGCGATCATCGCGTCCCAGTCCACCGGGTGATTGCCCAGCGTTGCCTTGGCGATGCCGGCGATGATCGCGGGTTCGGAACGCATCTGCTTCGACGAAGGCTCCAGCTGGCCGAAGGACGCGTGGATCATGCTGAAGGAGTCTTCCACGGTCACCGCCTGCGGGCCTTCGGCCTGGCGGTCGATGTCGGTGCGGCCCAGGCACGGCAGGATCAACGCGTCACGGCCCACGGTGAGGTGGCTGCGGTTGAGCTTGGTGCTGATCTGCACGGTCAACGCGCAATTGCGCAGGGCCTGATGGGTGCGCGGGCTGTCCGGGGTCGCCTGGGCGAAGTTGCCGCCCAGGCCGATGAACACCCTGGCCTGGCCGTCGAGCATGGCGTTGATCGCCTCGACGGTGTTGTGGCCGTTCTGGCGCGGGACCGCGAATCCGAAGCGCTTTTCGATGGCGTCGAGCAAGGCGGCCGGGGGGCGGTCATTGATGCCCATGGTGCGGTCGCCCTGCACGTTGCTGTGGCCGCGCACCGGGCACAGGCCGGCGCCGGGGCGGCCGACGTTGCCGCGCAGCAGTTGCAGGCTGACCAGCTCCTGGATGGTCGCTACCGAGTGATGGTGCTGGGTAATGCCCATGGCCCAGCAGACGATCACGCGCTCGGCGCGGCGGTACATGATCGCTGCCTGTTCGATCTCCTCCAGGCTCATGCCCGACTGCCGGACGATATGGTCCCAGCTGGTGTCGTCCACGGCGGCCAGGTAGGCGTCTACGCCCTGGGTGTGCTCGGCGATGAACTCATGGTCGAACACCGCCGGCTCGCCCTTGGCCTGCGCTTCGCGCTCCCATTGCAGGAGGAACTTGGCGATGCCGCGCACGGCGGCCATGTCGCCGCCCAGCGCGGGGCGGAAGAAGGCGGTGTTCAGCGGTTCGGAGCCGTTGGTGAGCATTTCCAGCGCATGCTGCGGATGCTGGAAGCGTTCCAGGCCGCGCTCCTTCAGCGGGTTGAAGGCGACCACCTGGGCGCCGCGCTTCACCGCCTCGCGCAGCGGTTCGAGCATGCGCGGGTGGTTGGTGCCGGGATTCTGCCCGAAGACGAAGATCGCGTCGGCATGCTCGAAGTCGTCGAAGGTCACGGTGCCCTTGCCGATCCCGACGCTCTGGCCCAGGGCCACGCCGCTGGCCTCGTGGCACATGTTCGAGCAGTCGGGGAAGTTGTTGGTGCCGAAGGCGCGGACGAACAGCTGATAAAGGAACGCCGCCTCGTTGCTGGCCCGCCCCGATGTGTAGAACTCGGCCTGATTCGGGTTTTCCAGCGCATTCAGGTGCCGGGCGATCAGGGCGAAGGCATCGTCCCAGGCGATCGGCTGGTAGCGGTCGGTGGCCGGGTCGTAGCGCATCGGTTCGGTCAGGCGGCCCTGGTACTCGAGCCAGTAGTCGCTCTGCTCGCGCAGCGAGCTGACGCTGTGGCGGGCGAAGAAGGCCGGGTCGACGCGGCGCTTGGTGGCTTCCCAGTTCACCGCCTTGGCGCCGTTCTCGCAGAACTTCACCCGGCCGTCTTCCGGCGAATCGCCCCAGGCACAACCGGGGCAGTCGAAACCGCCGTTCTGGTTGGTCTTGAGCAGCGCGCGCAGGTTCTTGAACGGCTGCTTGCTGTCCAGCCAGAAGCGCGTGACGCTGATCAGCGCGCCCCAGCCGGCGGCTGCGCCCTTGTAGGGTTGGTAGCGGGGATTCTCTTGCTGCAGGCTCATGGGGTCTCTTTATTCAGAATGCGGGCGATCAGGCGGCTGGCGGAGCGGGGCTGTAGATGCGCGGCGCGCTGCGGTGCGGCAGGTGGATCAGGTTGAGGTTGTGCTCTCGGGCCCACTGCACGGTGAGCGCGGTTGGCGCGGAGAGGCTGACCAGGGTGGAGAGCCCGCCGCGCACGGCCTTGTGGATAAGTTCCAGGCTGCAGCGGCTGGTGACCACGGCGAAGCCGCCGGCCAGGTCCAGATGCTGGCGCTTGAGTGCGCCGATCAGTTTGTCGAGGGCGTTGTGGCGGCCGATGTCCTCGCGGCACAGGCGAATCTCGCCGGCGGCATCGACGAACAGCGCGGCATGCAACGCACCGCTGCGACGGCCGATCTCCTGGACGGCATTGACCCTTTCGCGCAGGTGTTCGAGGTGGGCGGCGGGCGGCAAGGGTGCTTGTGGCAGCACGGGCAAGTCGGGCAGCGCCTGGTCCAGCGCCTCGACGCCGCACAGGCCGCAACCGGTGTTCCCGGCCAGTTGCCGGCGCTGGTCCTTGAGGGCCCAGAAGGCGCGGTTGCTGACTTGCACCTCGGCGGCGATGGCATCCCCGTGGGGCGTCAGGCTCACGTCATAGATGTCGTCGATGGACTCGATGAGGCCGGCGCCGAGGCTGAAACCGTGGACGAAGTCTTCCAGGTCGTTCGGCGAGACCATCATCACCGCCTGGCTCAGCCCGTTGTAGGCAATCGCCAGGGCGATTTCCCCGGCCAGCGCGGCGTGACCGGTGGCATGCTCGGGGGTGAGTTCGGCGTAGCTGTAGCCGTCGGCAGGCGCGACGGCGTCCCGGACCGCGGCGCTGGCCGGGCGGGTGATCAGGCAAGGCATGGGCTGAGCCCTGTGGTTCTAGTAATGCGACCAGCCTATGCCGATGCCGGGGCAGCGTCTAATGGCTGCTGTCGATGTAGTGATCGACGCGCTCTATCGGTCTTTCCCGGAATCGCCCAGGAGGACCGCCGCTTCGCGGAAGCAGGCTTCGGCCAATGCCGAGCGCGGCTCGCTGCGACGCAGGATGAGGCCCAGTGGCGACAGGGTGCGCGCGTCGTCTATCGGCGTCAGGGCGAAGTGCTTGCCCTGGGCGTCCAGCCCGCTGCCCAGCGGCATGATCGCGCAGCAAAGGCCGCGCTCCACCGCCTGCACCAGTTGGTGCACGGCGTCGGTCTCCAGGCGCGCCCTTGGCGTCAGGCCGCGGCTGCGGAAACCATGGTCGATGGACTGGCGGAAGTGCATGCCGGACGAGAGCAGGCCCAGCGGCAGCTCGGCGAGGGCATCCCAGCTCAGCGTCGGGCTGTCGAACTGGAAGTGCCGGCAGTCGTGCAGCAGGCCCATGCGGGTGGCAGCCAGTTCGAGGCTCTCGAAGTGCTCGCGGTCGAGACGGTCGAGGTACGACAGGCCGAGGTCCAGCTGGTTGCGGCCGAGGCCTTCGAGGATGTTTTCCGAGCTCAGGGCGAACAGCTGGAAGCGCAGCTCCGGATGGCGCTGGGCGAACAGCTCGATCAGCCGCATGGGGTCGAAGCCTGCCAGCGGCACCAGGCCCAGGCGCAGGGTGCCGACCAGCTGGCCGCGGCAGGCGGCCGCTTCGGCGTACAGCCCGTCATGGGCCGCCAGCAGGCTGCGCGCCCACGCCAGCACACGCTCGCCGGCCTCGGTGAAACCCTCGAAGCGCTGCCCTCGGCGCACCAGCTCCAGGCCGAGTTCTTCCTCCAGGTTGCGCAGGCGCATGGACAGTGTCGGCTGGGTGACATGGCAGCGCGCCGCCGCCTGGCCGAAGTGTCGCGTTTCGTCCAGGGCGCAGAGGAATTTCAGCTGCTTGATGTCCATCGGCGGGAAGGCTCCGGGGGGCGTTCTGTCGGGTCGCGGCGGGATTGGGAGTTTTCCGTCAGGCGCTGTGGAAGTCGGCGTCTAGACTCCAGGGGCGCGCGGTCTGCCCAATGCCGGCCGCCTGTCACTGTAACCGTAGGGAGATTGGAAATGGGCATTTTTGCGTTCATGAAGGAAGCCGGCGAAAAGCTGTGGGAGAGCATTGTGGGCCAGGAGGCGCAGGCCGCCGAATCGCTCAAGGACCACATCGCCAAGGTCGGCCTGGGCAACCCGAACATCCAGGTCAGCGTCGAGGGCGACAAGGTGATCGCCACGGGAGAGGTGGCCAGCCAGGAAGAGAAGGAGAAGATCCTCCTCGCACTGGGCAACGTCGCCGGGGTTTCCGGGGTGGAGGATCACATCACGGTGGCCACGCCAGCGGCCGAGGCACGCTTCGTCACGGTGAAGAAGGGCGATACGCTCAGCGCCATCGCCAAGGCGGAGTACGGCAACGCCAACCTCTACAACAAGATTTTCGAGGCGAACAAGCCGCTGCTCAGCCATCCGGACAAGATCTATCCCGGCCAGGTGCTGCGGATTCCGGAATAATGTCGACGAGCCCGGCCCAGCGCGGGGCTCGCGGTTTCTGCCGCCGCCGATTCACAACCCTTCGAGCAGCGCCCGGTAGTCTTCCTGGGCGGCGAATTCCTCGGTGTCCTTCGGGCCCTGGCGGCTGTCCGGCTGGCGCACCGCCAGCAGCTGGGCGACGCCGAAGGTCCGCGCTGCGCGCAGGATCGGCAGGCTGTCGTCGATGAACAGGCTGCGCGCCGGATCGAAGCCGACGTCTGCCCGTAGCGCCTGCCAGAACTGCTGGTCTTCCTTGGGGAAGCCGTAGTCGTGGGAGCTGATCAGCCGGTCGAACCAGGGCGACAGCTCCACCCGCTGCATCTTCAGCGACAGCGAATCACGGTGCGCGTTGGTGATCAGCACTGCGCGCTTGCCGTGGCGGCGCAGCTCGGCGAGGAACAGGTCGGCGTCCGGGCGCAGGGCGATGAGGTCGGCGACTTCGTGCTTGAGTTCCAGCACCGACAACTTCAGCTCGCGGCTCCAGAAATCCAGGCAGTACCAGTTGAGCAGGCCTGCGTTGTCGCGGAACAGCGGCAGCAGCTCGGCGTCGGCCTCGGCGCGGCTGATGCCGTGGTGCTCGGCGTAGCGTTGCGGCAGGTGTTCGAGCCAGAAGTGATTGTCGAAATGCAGATCGAGCAGGGTGCCGTCCATGTCGAGCAGGACGGTGTCGATCTGGTTCCAGGGCAGGCGTGGCATGCTGGGCTTTCGCAAAAGGGTGTCGCAATTGCGCCGCCGATGGACGGAATCGGCGCGATATCTGACACGGAGAATCGGAAAAGGCGGGTTATCATAGCCGACCCGGCCACCCCCAGGAGTCGCCCCATGCGTCAGAAACCCACGGTCCTCGCCCGAGAGATCGTTGCCAGAAGCCGGCTCTTCGCCGTCGAGGAGCTGCAGCTGCGCTTCTCCAATGGCGTCGAGCGTACCTACGAGCGCCTGGTGGGCAAGGGGCAGGGCTACGGTGCGGTGATGGTGATCGCCATGCTCGATGCCGAACACGCCGTGCTGGTCGAGGAATACTGCGCCGGGGTCGACGAGTACCAGCTGTCGCTGCCCAAGGGCCTGGTGGAGCCGGGCGAGGACGTCCTCGATGCCGCCAACCGCGAGCTCAAGGAGGAGGCCGGCTACGGCGCCCGCCAGCTCGAATACATCACCGAGCTTTCGCTGTCGCCCGGCTACATGAGCCAGCGCATCCAGGTGGTGCTGGCCCGCGACCTCTACGAGGAATCGCTGCCCGGCGACGAGCCGGAGCCGATGGGCGTGGACAAGATAAGCCTGCGCGAGCTTTCCAGCCTCGCGCAGAATGCCCAGTTCAGTGAAGGGCGGGCCCTGGCCGCGCTCTACCTGGTGCGCGACCTGCTGACCCAACGAGGGGAATTCCAGCCGTGATGAATGCTTTTCTGCCCGCCGTGATCGACCTGGTGCACAAGGCGGGCGATGCGATCCTGCCGTTCTGGCAGGGTGACCTGGATGTCCGGAGCAAATCCGACGAATCACCGGTGACGGCCGCTGACCTCGCCGCCCATCGCGTCCTGGCCGATGGCCTGCGCACGCTGGCGCCGGATGTTCCGGTGCTGTCCGAGGAAGATTGCGACATCCCGCTGGAGCAGCGTGCGCAGTGGAGCCGCTGGTGGCTGGTGGACCCGCTCGACGGCACCAAGGAGTTCATCTCCGGCAGTGACGAATTCACCGTCAACGTCGCGCTCATCGAGCACGGCCGCGTGGTCTTCGGCGTGGTCGGCATTCCCGCCAGCGGTCGCTGCTACTACGGCGGCACCGGCCTGGGCGCCTGGCGCGAGGAGCGCGACGGCGAGCCCGAGGCCATCGAGGTGCGCACCGAGCCGGAAGACGTCTTCACCGTGGTAGCCAGCAAGCGCCACTCCAGTGCTCAGCAGGAAAGCCTGTTGTCCGGCCTCGCGCAGCATTTTGGCAACCTGAACCTGGCCAATATCGGCAGCTCGCTGAAGTTCTGCCTGCTGGCCGAAGGCTCGGCGGACTGCTACCCGCGCCTGGCGCCGACGAGTCAGTGGGACACGGCCGCCGCGCAGGGCGTGCTGGAAGGCGCTGGCGGCGAAGTGCTGGATGTGCGTGGCGAGCCTTTCACCTACGAAGCGCGCGAAGGCTTCCTCAACACCTCCTTCCTGGCGCTGCCCAAGGCCGCGCCCTGGCGCGCGGAACTGATCCAGCTGGCTCGCGCCCTGGATTAACTTCCTCCCATGTAGGAGCGAGCTTGCTCGCGAACCGGCTCGACACCGGTGTTGCCGGCCTGCTCGTTCGCGAGCAAGCTCGCTCCTACAGAAAAGCCCCCATGCAGTTGTGATCCATGCCTGAATTACCTGAAGTCGAAACTACCCGCCGGGGCATCGCGCCCCACCTCGAAGGCCAGCGTGTCAGCCGCGTGGTTGTGCGCGAGCGCCGGTTGCGTTGGCCGATCCCCGAGGATCTGGACGTACGCCTGTCCGGGCAGCGCATCGTGCAGGTCGAACGGCGCGCCAAATACCTGCTGCTCAACGCCGAGGTGGGCACGCTGATCAGCCACCTGGGCATGTCCGGCAGCCTGCGCCTGGTGGAAAGCGGCACCCCCGCCGCGCGCCACGAGCATGTGGATATCGAACTCGAATCGGGCATGGCGCTGCGCTACACCGACCCGCGCCGTTTCGGCGCGCTGCTCTGGAGCCTGACGCCACTGGAGCACGAGCTGCTGCGCCATCTCGGCCCGGAACCGCTGACCGACGCCTTCGAAGGCGAGCGCCTGTTCCAGCTGTCGCGCAACCGCAGCATGGCGGTGAAGCCCTTCATCATGGATAACGCGGTGGTGGTCGGGGTGGGCAACATCTACGCCACCGAGGCGCTGTTCGCCGCCGGCATCGACCCGCGTCGCGAGGCGGGGACCATTTCGCGGGCGCGCTACGTGAAGCTCGCCCAGGAGATCAAGCGCATCCTCGCCATCGCCATCGAGCGCGGCGGTACCACGTTGCGCGACTTCGTCGGCGGCGATGGCCAGCCCGGCTACTTCCAGCAGGAACTCTTCGCCTACGGGCGCGGCGGCGAGCCGTGCAAGGTCTGCGCTTCGACCCTGCGCGAAGTGCGCCTCGGCCAGCGCGCCAGCGTCTACTGTCCGCGCTGCCAACGCTGAGCCCGGCGACCGGCCTTAAGCTGCGCAGCCGAATCTGCCCATAACAACAATGGCCCCCGAAGAGGGGCCTTCAGGTGATCCATGTCCGGCAATTATCTGCCCCGCAACCCGTTCGCCGAGGCGCTCGGTCACAGCATGCTGCGCCTCGCCGGCTGGCGTATCGAGGGCACGCTGCCCCCGCTCGACAAGTTCGTGGTGATCGGCGCGCACCATACGTCCAACTGGGATTTCGTGCTGTTCCTGGCGGTCAAGTTCGTGCTGCGCCTGAACGCCCGCTGGTTCGGCAAGCACACCATTTTCCGCGCCCCCTTCGGCGGTCTGCTGCGCCGCTGGGGCGGCATCCCTATCCAGCGCCACCTCAAGCTGAACACCGTGGACCAGGCGATCCAGGCCTTCGCCGGCAACCGCGAAATGATGCTGATCCTTTCCCCGGAAGGCACGCGCAAGAAGGTCGAGCGCTGGAAAATGGGCTTCTACCACATCGCCCGTGGCGCCGGCGTGCCCATCGTCCTGGCGGCTCTGGACTACCCCGGCCGACGCATCGTCATCGGCGAGCCGTTCTGGCCATCCGGCGACGAGTCCGCCGACCTTGGGCGGATGCTGGCTTTCTATAGGCCTTTTGTACCGAAAAAGCCCGAATACGCATTCTTCGGCGATTGAAGGCTGTCACGCGACAAGTCATGGAGCGCTGTTATAGTTATGGCAGTCTGCCTGCCAACTAAACAAAAAAGGACTTCCTTCCATGACCCTGATCCGCACCACCGCCACTGCAATGGCACTGGTCTGTGCATTCTCGGTGCTGCCGGCTGTTGCTCAGGACGCGGTGAGCAACGTCAGCGGCGACCCGACCTACACCGTCGAGGCTCCGCCGGCCTACGCGATGATGGGCGACCTGCTGATTGCCCGTCCGCTGCTGATCGCCGCCACCGTGGTGGGCGCCGCGGCCTTCGTGGTGACCCTGCCGTTCAGCGCCGCTGGCGGCAACATCGGCGACGCCGGCAAGGCCCTGGTCGTCGAGCCGGGCAAGGCCGCCTTCGTGCGCTGCCTGGGCTGCACCACCAGCGGCTACAAGAAGGACTGATCCATCGTCCTGTTCCCCAGGCGGCGAGCCGGGTAAATCCGGTGGGTAGCCCATGAACCTGAGCGGCCTGAAGAAGCACCTGCGTCCGCTGCTTCTGCTGCTGGTCGCCGTGGTCCTGGGCTACACCTTCTGGTCCAGCGCCGGCCTGCTGCAGTTGGGAGCGGGCCTGGCGCTGTTCCTGTTCGGCATGCAGTGCCTGGAAGAGGGCCTGCGCGACCTCGCCGGCAGCCAGCTGGAACGCTGGCTGGAGAAGAGCACCGCCACTCGCGGCAAGAGCCTGCTGTTCGGCCTGTTCGGCACCTTCCTGCTGCAATCCTCGACCCTGGTTTCCCTGCTCACCATCGCCTTCATCAGCACCGGGCTGATCCAGCTGGCGGGTGGCATCGCCATTCTCTTCGGCGCCAACCTCGGCGCCACCAGCGGCATCTGGCTGCTGGCGCTGGCCGGGCAGAACCTCAGCCTGAGCCCCCTGGCGCTGCCCTTGCTGGTGTTCGGCGTGCTGATGGGCTTCAACGGCGCCAGGAGCAAGGCCGCCGGGCGCATCCTGCTGGGCATCGCCTTCATCTTCCTGGGCATCGACCAGATCAAGGACGGTTTCGGCAGCTTCGGCGATGCCATGGACATGAGCGAGCTGCGCTCGGAAGGCATGCTCGGTGCGCTGCTGTTCGTCACCTTCGGCATCCTCATCACCGTGGTGCTGCAATCCAGCCACGCGACCCTGATGCTGACCCTCGCTGCCCTCGCCGGTGGCCAACTGGAACTGGGCCAGAGCCTGGCGATCGCCATCGGCTCCAACGTCGGCAGCAGCGTCACCACGGCCTTCGTCGGCTCCCTGGGCGGCAATCGCAGCGGGCAGCGACTGGCGCTGGCGCATGTGCTGTTCAACGTGGTGACCGGGGTGCTGGCGTTCCTCCTGCTCGCGCCGCTGACCTGGCTGGTGCACTGGTTGGTCACGCCGCTGGGGCTGGCGGACAACCCGATGATCCAGCTGGCGCTGTTCCACACCCTGTTCAACGGCATGGGGGTGGTGCTGTTCTGGCCGATCCAGGGCCCGCTGGCCAACGCGCTGGTGCGCTGGCTGCCGGAGGTCGAAGAGCCGGCGGTGCTGATCACCGACATGGCGCCCGCCATGCCGACCATCGAGCGCACCCATGCGCGCTACCTCAACGACCGTGCCCTGGATTCCGCCGATGCCGCCGCCAGCGCGGTGCTGCAGGAGCTGCGCCACCTGGGGCGGCTGAGCATCGAGGTGATCTGCCACGCGCTGTATCTGCCGGTGGAGATGCTCAACCAGCCGCGGGTGGACGAAAGCCAATTGCAGGCCGCGCCGGATCGCCACGCGCTCGCCGCAGAAGTGCTTTACCAGCGCCATATCAAGGGCGTGTATGGCGACCTGCTGAGCTTCATGAGCCGCCTGGAAGTGCCGCTGGACGAGGAGCACCAGCGCTTCTGGCTGTCCTGCCAGGTGGTGGCGCTGCAACTGGTGGACGCGGTGAAGGACGCCAAGCACCTGCAGAAGAACCTCGGCCAGGCGCTGCAAGGCGAACCTTCGGCGCTGCGCGACACCTACGTCGAGCTGCGCCGGCACCTCCTCGCGATGCTGCGCGAAGTGCGCGCGCTGGGCTCGCTGCTCGGTGGCGACCTGCCGGAAGAGGCTTTGGTGGCGCGTCTGCAATTGCTCGACGAGAGCGCTGCGGAGTTCGACACGGCGTTCCGCCAGCGCCTGTTCGCGGCGGTGCGCCGGCAGGAGCTGGACGGCCTGCAGATGAGCTCGCTGATGAACGACCTGGGCTACGTCAGCCGGATCATTCAGAGCCTGCGTAACGTGCTGCAGCTGGGCACCGAACATGGCCTGTTCGATGCCCACGACGAGGACACGCCGGCCCTCATCCTTCCCTGATCAGCGCAGCGGCGCCGCCAGTTCGGTCGCAAGACCGATGCCGCGCGGGTCGCTGGCCGACTGTACTTCGCCGGACTTCTTGTTCCACAGCAGCACCTGCTGGTTGCCATAGGCGCGGCCGACGTCCTTGAGGGTGTAGCCACGGCGCTGCAGGTCGGCCATTTCGGTGGCGGTGAAGGCGCGCGGTTCGTGCTCGATCACGTCGGGCAGGAATTGATGGTGGTAGCGCGGTGAAGAAACCCAGCGCTGCACCGGCTTGCCGTCCAGGTAATCGAGCATTGCCAGCAGCACCATGCTGGGAATCCGGCTGCCGCCGGGCGTACCAAAGGCGGCCAATTCGGTGGGGCTTTCGATGAAGCTCGGGCTCATGCTCGACAGCGGGCGCTTGCCGGCGGCCACCGCGTTGGCCTGGCTGCCGGCGAGCTGATAAGCGTTGGCGCCGCTGACGTCGGTGGCAAAGTCGTCCATCTCGTCATTGAGCAGCACGCCGGTGCCGGGCACGGTGAAAGCCGCGCCGAACGGCAGGTTGACCGAGAGGGTGGCGGCCACCGCGTTGCCGTCGGCGTCCATCACCACGAAGTGGGTGGTGTGGTCGCCCTCGCGCCAGGCTGGCGCAGGCGGCAGGGCGGAGCTGGGCGTGGCGCGCTGCGGGTCGATGCCGGAGGCCAGGCGCTTCAGGTAGTCCGGCGCGAGCAATTGGTTGACCGGGTTGGCGACGCGGTCCGGATCACCCAGCAGGCCGCGATCGCGGTAGGCGCGGCGCAGGGCCTCCACCACGTAGTGCGCGCGCTGCACCGGCTCGGCCTTCTGCCAGGGCAGTTGCTGCAGCATGCCCAGGCTTTGTGCCAGTGCCACGCCGCCGGCGGAGGGCGGTGGGGCAGTGATCAGTTCGCGGCCGTCGGCCAGCGGATAGCGCAGCGCCTGGCGTTCCACGGTGCGGTAGCTGGCGAGGTCTTCCAGGCTCCACACGCCGCCGGCGGCGCGCACGCCTTCCACCAGTTTTTGCGCGGTCTCGCCTTCGTAGAAGCCGATGCGGCCGTAGCGCGCGAGCTTCTCCAGGGTGTTGGCCAGTTGCGGCTGGCGCATCAGGCTGTATTCCTCGGGCAGGTTGCCCTGGTCGAGGAAGATGCGCGCGGTCTCGCGGTCCTTGCGCATCGCGTCGAGGCGCCAGGAGGCACGGTCGATGTAGACGCGGTCGACGGACACGCCGTCGGTGGCCAGGCGGATCGCCGGCACGAGGTTGTTCGCCAGGGTCTTGCGGCCGTAGCGGCTGGTGATGTCCGCCAGGGCGGCGGGCAGGCCGGGGATGCCGGCGGCCAGCGGGCCGTTGAGCGAGAGCTGCGGGTCGGCCTTGCCGTTGCGCTCGTACATTCGCGCATGGGCAGCGAGTGGGGCGCGCTCGCGAGCGTCGATGAAGTGGTAGGTCGGCGGGCTGCCGGCCTTGCGCAGCAGGAAGAAGCCGCCGCCGCCCAGGCCCGAGCCATAGGGTTCGGCCACCGCCAGTGCGGCGGCGATGGCCACCGCGGCGTCGAAGGCATTACCGCCGTCGGCGAGCGTCTCCAGGCCGGCCACGGTAGCCGAAGGGTGCGCCGTGGCGACGCTGGCCTGGGCCGGATGTTCCGCGGCGTGCAGGGCGAAGCTCAGCAGCAGGAGGCTGCAGAAGCCGAGCAGGGAGGCGCGGGAGCGGGAGTTCAACAGGGACATGGCATCTCACGAACCGCCGGCTGGGCCGGCTGGGAAACCGAATGGGGCGAAGGTGGAGGATAGACAATCCACAACGCCCGGGGTTTGTGAGAACTCAATGAAAAAGTGTCGAAACGCGCGAAGTCAGGCTTTGCCGGTGAGCTTCTTGTACTTTTCCATCAGCTGATCCTTGCTCTCGACGTTGCTTTCGTCGAGGGGGATGCAGTCGACCGGGCAGACCTGCTGGCACTGCGGTTCGTCATAGTGACCGACGCACTCGGTGCACAGGTTCGGGTCGATGACGTAGATCTCCTCGCCCTGGGAGATCGCGGCATTGGGGCACTCGGGTTCGCAGACGTCGCAATTGATGCAATCGTCAGTGATTTTCAGGGACATCGAACAACTCCAACCATGACGGCAGCCATGGCGATCGGTAGCACAATGGTGAAATTGTGCCGCATCGGCGCGCTTAGTGCACGCGAAGGGGGAGTCAGTGGACGGAAACCGCCTTCCCTGGCGGCTCGGCGATCAGCGCTTGAAGCGCTCGGCCAGGGCGCTGGCCACCGCGGGATGCACGAACTTGGTGATGTCGCCGCCCAGCGCTGCGATCTCGCGCACCAGGGTGGAGGAGATGAAGGAATACTTCTCCGACGGCGTGAGGAACATGCTTTCCAGGTCGGGTGCGAGCTGGCGGTTCATGTTGGCCAGCTGGAACTCGTACTCGAAGTCCGACACTGCGCGCAGGCCGCGCAGCAGGATGTTGGCGTTCTGTTCCTTGGCGAAATGGGCGAGCAGCGTCGAGAAGCCGACGACTTCCACGTTGGGCAGGTGCGAGGTGACCTGGCGGGCCAGTTCCACGCGCTGTTCCAGCGGGAACAGGGGATTCTTCTTGGGGCTGGCGGCGACGGCAATGATCACCTGGTCGAACAGTCGCGAGGCGCGTTCCACCAGATCGGCATGGCCTTTGGTGATGGGGTCGAAGGTACCCGGGTACAACACTCGATTCATCGCGGCGTCCTGGTCGGCTCTTGTTGGCAGGCTGATGCAATAGCGGGCGGATGGTAACGCAGCAGGTCCGTGGGGCCAAGCGACCTTGGTAGTGCTTCCGTGAACGGACTACCTGGGATATCCGGCGAAAGACCGGCGAGTCACGCGCAGGCCCCGTGCCAGAGCCTGCGCGTGCCGGTGCCCTGGTGTAGGAGCGAGCTTGCTCGCGAACAACCTTTCCCCCGGTACATCGGAGTTAGGCGGTTCGCGAGCAAGCTCGCTCCTACAAGGAACCTTCAGTCGCGTAGGGCGCATAACCCGGAACGGGTTATCCGCCGGCCAGCACGCGGTGGATAACGCTGGCGCGTTATGCGCCCTACGGGAACGGGCTCAGGCCTTGCCCAGGCGCTTGGCCAGGGCATCGGCCAATTGCGCAGTGAGGCCGTAGACCGAGAGCTGCGGGTTGGCGCCGATGCTGGTGGGGAACAGCGAACCGTCGTGGATCGACAGGTTTTCCAGCTGGTGGTGGCGGCCGAGGCTGTCGCACACCGACTGCTTCGCATCCTCGCCCATGGCGCAGCCGCCCATCACGTGGGCGCTGCCCAGGCGAGTGCGGTACAGCTCCAGGCTCAGACCGTCGATCAGCTCGTGGGCCTCCTTGGCGCTCTTCACATAGCCGGCGTCGGCATGCAGCGGCAGCACGGCTTTGGCGCCGGCGGCGAACTGGATGTCGGCCATGGTGTGGAAGGCGCGGCGAATGCCGTCCCAGGTGTAGTCGGTCATCTGGTAGTCGAGCACCGGGGTATCGTCGCCGCGCAGGCTGACCGAGCCCGAGGCGCTGTCCGGATGGAAGCCGTCGCGCATCAGCGCCAGGATCACGTTGGTGTGCGGCAGCTGCTCCATGCGCAGGGCGTTGTCCTCGCCGAAGCGGCCGAGCAGGGTGGCACTGAGCGCCGGCTGCAGCGGCGGGACTTCGAGCTTGTAGGACATGCGCCCGGTGGCGCCGTCGTCCCACTGGAAGTGGTCGGAATAGATCGACTGCGGCGCGCCGTAGAAGGGGTTGATCACCTCGTCGAAGGTCGCTGCGCTGAAGTTCACCACGTGCAGGAAGGTGCGCTGGCCGATTCGGCCGTTCGGGTCCGGAGCCTTGGAGCGCAGGAGGATCGCCGGGGTGTTGATGCCGCCGCCGGAGAGCACGTAGTGGCGCGCCTTGATGGTGATCTTGCGGCCGGTGGGGGCGACGCAGCGCTCGTCCATGGCCGAGCATTCCAGACCGCTGACCTTGCTGCCGTCGTGCAGCAGGCGGTCGGCGCGGGCGAGGAACAGCAGTTCGCCGCCTTTCTCCAGGGTCGCCGGGATGGTGGTCACCAGCATCGACTGCTTGGCGTTGGTCGGGCAGCCCATTCCGCAGTAGCCGATGTTCCAGCAGCCACGGACGTTGCGCGGGATGACCTTCCAGTGCAGGCCGAGCTTCTCGCAGCCGTTGCGGATCACGTCGTTGTTGGCGTTGGGCGGCATGATCCAGGGCGCGACGCCCAGGCGCTGCTCCATCTTCTCGAACCAGGGCGCCATCTCGGCGACGCTGTGGCCCTTCACGCCGTGTTCCCTGGCCCAGTGATCCAGGGTCGGCTCGGGAGTGCGGAAGCTGGAGGTCCAGTTGACCAGCGTGGTGCCGCCCACGGCGCGGCCCTGGAGGATGGTGATGGCGCCATCCTTGCTCATGCGGCCGATGCCTTCCTGGTAGAGGCTGGGGTAGGCGTCGGATTCCTGCATCTTGAAGTCGCTGCTGGTCTTGAGCGGGCCTTCTTCCACCAGCAGCACCTTGTAGCCGGCGGCGCTCAAGGCTTCGGCGGTGGTGCCGCCGCCGGCGCCGGTGCCGACGATGACGACATCGGCTTCCAGGGTCAGGTCCTTGTCCAGGCGCGAGCCGTTGTGGACTTTCCAGCCGCGGGCCAGGCCCTCGGCGAACAGATCGGGTACAGGCATCGGGATGTCTCTTTCGGCGAGTTCTTGTTGTTCTGGCGAAATCAGATTTTCGGCGGGCCGGGGTAGCCGCAGTGGCCCCAGGATTCCGTGCGGCCGTACCAGGCCATCATCACCAGTTGCAGCAGCGAGCTGTGGCCCATCTTCAGCAGGGAGATGGAGCTGTTCTGCCAGCGCGAGAGGAAGTGCTTCACGTCGTCCGCGCTGGCGTTGTCCCAGCTGCCCCAGATGCCGGTGAGCGGCCCGCGGGTGATCGGCAGGGCGAGCACGTCGAACAGTTGCACGGTGAGCTTGAGCATTTCCGGGGAGAGGTGGTCGAGGCTGTTGTCCAGGCTTTCGATGGTGCCTTTGACCGCCTCGGCCATGCGCTCGGCGGGCACGGCGCCGGCCAGCATCACCGGGATCAATGCGCGCAGGAATGGCATGTCGGAGTCGCGCAGCACGGCGAATCCGTTGGCCGGGGTACTGGCCGAACAGCCGCTCAGGCTGGCAGTAACGCCCGCCGTGGCGAGGAAGGCCCCGCCCAGCAGGCCGATCTTGAGCACGCCGCGCCGGGAGAGTCCCGGCGCGCTCAGGGAGGTGTCTGTCATTCTTGTTCTGTCACCTGTGATTGATGGGAGCGGTCAGCGGATGAACAGCTTGTAGACCAGTTTCTGCAACGACTTGCCGTAGGGTGGGTAGATCACCCGTGCGGCGTTGAAGCGCGGCTTGCTGAACACACCCTTGGCCTTGGAGAAAGTCAGGAAGCCTTCGTGGCCGTGGTAGTGGCCCATGCCGGACGGGCCGACGCCGCCGAAGGGCATGTCATCCTGGGCGACGTGCAGCAGGGTGTCGTTCAGGCACACCCCGCCCGAATGGGTCTGGGCCAGCACGTGGTCCTGCTCGCGCTTGTCGTAGCCGAAGAAGTACAGCGCCAGCGGGCGGTCGCGTTCGTTGATGTAGCTGAGCGCCTGGTCGAGGTTCTGGTAGGGGATCACCGGGAGCAGCGGGCCGAAGATCTCTTCCTGCATGATCTTCATCTCGTCGGTCACGTTCAGCACCAGCGCCTGCGGCAGGCGGCGGCCCTGGGCCTGCGGGAACAGCGGCACGACGGTGGCGCCGCGCGCCTGGGCGTCGGCGAGGTAGCTGTTCAGGCGTGCGAGCTGGCGCTCGTTGATGATCGCGGTGTAGTCGGGGTTGTTCTCCAGTTTCGGGAAGAAGCCCTGGACCACCTGGCGGTAGCTCTCGACGAACTCATCGACGCGGTGCTGCGGCACCAGCACGTAGTCCGGCGCCACGCAGGTCTGGCCGGCGTTGAGCGACTTGCCGAAGGCGATGCGCTCGGCGGCGTCCTTCATCGGCACACTGGCGGAGACGATCGCCGGCGACTTGCCGCCCAGTTCCAGGGTGACCGGAGTGAGGTTCTCGGCGGCAGCGCGCATCACGTGCTTGCCGACGCTGGTGGCGCCGGTGAACAGCAGGTGATCGAAGGGCAGCTTGGAGAAGGCCACGCCGACATCCACCTCACCCTGCACCACGGCGACCAGGTCCTCGGGGAACACCTTGCCCAGCAGTGCTTTCAGCACGCGGGCGGACTCGGGGGTGGACTCGCTCATCTTGATCATCACCCGGTTGCCGGCGGCGAGCGCGCCGGTCAGCGGGCCGATGGCGAGGAACAGCGGGTAATTCCACGGCACGATCACGCCGACCACGCCCAGCGGCTGGTAGATGACCTTGGCCGAGGCCGGCATGAACTGCATGCCCACCGAGCGGCGCGAGGGCTTCATCCACTTCTTCACGCGCTTGGCCGCGTAGTGCACGCCGTGCAGGCTGGGGAGCACTTCGGCGAGCAGGGTCTCGTCGGCGGAGCGGTTGCTGAAGTCGGCGTTGATCGCCTCGATGATTGCCTTCTGCTCGGTCACCAGCAGGTTGGCGAGGCTCTTCAGCCACTGGATGCGCTGGCCGGCCTCGGGCATCGGGTTGGCGCGGTACGCCTGGCGCTGGCGTTCTAGAAGGGTTTCCAGCTGACTGATCTGCTGCTGGGTCTGCTGCAGGTAGGCGATATCGGCAACCATGACGGGCTCCTGGCGCAAGCGTGGTGGGGAGGTTCTCCGATGGTTCTCACAGGAATCCCGGATGCCTCGCGTTTTTATGCTGTCGCTGGATTTTTAGAGCAATTGCTCTAGAGTGTCAATCAGCATGCCGTTTCCGCGCCGCCAGGCCCAGCCAACGAAAAGTTGGGCGCGTCCGCCAGTTGTGTCAGGTGGTAGCAATCGGTGTACCTTTGCGTCCGCGCAATCCGCTTCGACGAGTTTCGGCAATGGCACCACGCATCAATACCCGTGACCGCATCGCCCAGGCCAGCCTCGAGCTGTTCAATGCCCAGGGCGAGCGCAGCGTCACCACCAACCACATCGCCGCGCACCTGGGCATCTCGCCGGGCAACCTGTACTACCACTACCGCAACAAGCAGGTGATCATCGCCCAGCTGTTCGCCGAGTACGAAAGCCACGTCGATCAGTTCCTGCACCTGCCCGAGGGCCGCGCGCTGACGGTGGAGGACAAGACCTTCTATCTGGAAGCGCTGCTCGCCGCGATGTGGCACTACCGCTTCCTGCACCGTGACCTGGAGCACCTGCTGGATTCGGACCCGGAGCTGGCCGCCGGCTATCGCGCCTTCGCCCGCCGCGCGATGGACAACGCCAAGGCGATCTACCGCGGCTTCGTCGACGCCGGCATCCTGCTGATGGACGAGCCCCAGCTCGAAGCCCTGACCCTCAATGCCTGGATCATCCTCACCTCCTGGGTGCGCTACCTGTGCACCACCCGCGAAGTGGCCGGCGACCTCAGCGAGGCGCTGATGCGGCGCGGCATCTACCAGGTGCTGGCGCTGGAGAGCGGCCACATCGCCCCGGCGTTCCACGAGGAGGTGGCGGCGGTGTTCGACCGGCTGTACGTGCCGCTGGAAGACTGACCTTCAATCGGCGGATAACCGTGAACGGTTATCCGCCCTACGCCCAACTTCTGCGCTGGTCTACGTCCCTCACTCCAGTGACGTAGGGCGCATAACGCGCCAGCGTTATCCGCCGACCGCACCGTCCAACATGTCAGGCATCTACCTTGCGCGGCCCCGGCACGCGTGGCCGGCGCAGGGCGATGCCATGGCGCAGGAAGAACTCCTCCACGCCCTCGGTGGCGTCGGTGTAGAGCGTACGGTTCGGGTGATCGGCGAGGAAGCGCGCCATCAGCGCAAGGCCGATTCCGCGCGACTGATAGCCCGGCAGCACGGCGATTTCCGCCAGCCAGGTGGTCTGCGCCGTCTCGCTCTCCGCGCGCAGCAGGCCGAGCACCTGCTCGCCGTCCACGGCCAGCAGGAAGTAGCTGGAAAACTCGTAGAGATCGCGCAATTCCGCCTGGGTGCCGGGTGAGCCCCAGCCCACGGCGCGGTACAGCGCGGCGATGCCCGCGCACTGGGCATCGCTCAATGCCTGGTTGTGCAGAATCGTCAGCGGCGTGTCGAGCATGGCGGCGCTCCTTCCTGGCGTTTCCTTCCGGGTGCAGCTCCAGTCTGCCTCATTCCCACGCCCGCTGGATGACCCAGCGCAGTCAGGACTTCCACCGCTCGCGCAGCCACTGCGGGATACGGCGCTCCAGGTAGTAGTCCGGGCGCGCGGGCGAGCCGCCGATGAAGCCGACATGACCACCCCGGGGCAGCAGCTCCATCTGCGTCGAAGCGGACAACTCGTCCAGCTGCGGCACGCTGCGGGCGTGGATGAACGGATCGTCGCTGGACTGGATGATCAGCGTCGGCACGCGGATGCCGCCCAGGTAATAGCGGCTGGAGGCGCGCCGGTAGTAATCATGAACGTCGGTGAAGCCGTGCAGCGGCGCGGTCACCCGGTCGTCGAAGTCCCAGAAGGTGCGCATGCCGTCGAGGGGCCCCAGGCGCTCCAGCGCGGCGAGGTTTTCCGCGTGGCCGGCAGCGGCAAAGGCCTGGCGCTTGGTCTGCACGTAGGCGGTAAGCTCGCGCATGAAGTGCGCCTGGTAGACCCTGGAGAAACCGATGCCGATGCGGTCGGCGCACTGGTCCAGGCGGAAGGGCACCGACACCGCCACCGCGCCCTTCAGCGGGCAGCTCTGCGCGGATTCGCCCAGGTACTTGAGCAGCACGTTGCCGCCCAGCGAATAGCCCACCGCGTAGAGCGGCGCCATTGGCCGCCTGGCGCGGACGTGGGCGACCACCGAGGCAAGGTCCTCGCTGACGCCCGAGTGATAGCCGCGCGGCAACAGGTTCGACTCGCCCGAGCAGCCGCGCCAGTTCAGTGCGACGCTGGCCCAGCCCTGCGCCGCCAGCTGTTGCTGAAGGCCGAGGATGTAGTGCGAGGACGACGAGCCGGTCAGCCCGTGCAGCGCCAGCACCAGCGGGGCTTGGGCCTCGTGCGGACCGTGCCAGTCGAGGTCGATGAAATCGCCATCGTCCAGCCACAGGCGCTCGCGGGTGCGTTCGAGGCTGGGCGCCTTGCGCAGCAGCGAGCCGTAGAGAGTCTGCAGGTGCGGGCCGGGCAACCACCAGGCGGGCTTGAACGGGGAGGGTATAGTCATCACGGATCGAATGGGGTCGACGAGTTGTGATAGTAACGCCAAGTCGGCCGTGCGATGGATGCCTTGTGCATCCGCCGCCAGCAAAACCCACGCAAGGGAGGGGATGGAATGTGGAAGAAAATCGCGGCGTTGAGCCTGCTGCTCTGGCTCGCCGCGTGCGGCGAACCGGTGCCGCAGGAGCACAAGTCATACGTCGGCCTGTGGACCGCGCCGCAGATGAGCCTGCTGGTCACGGCTGACGGACGTGTCGCCTACAAGCGGGTCTCAGGAAGTACGTCGAAGTCCATCGAGGCGCCGATCAAGCGCTACGAATCCGACGGTTTCACCGTGGGTTTCGGCCCCTTCGACACGCACTTCAAGGTCTCCAAGCCGCCCTACCAGGACGGCAACCAATGGAAGATGGTGGTCGACGGCGTGGAGCTGGTGCGCACCAGCACCGTGGATGTCGGCAAGTCGATCTGATCTCTGCAACTGCTGTAACAGGTCGCGCCGGGATGGCCGACCGCTTCAACCGACATGAGGATTGTCACGAATGTTCAGCCGCTGGGTTTTCCTGTCCGCACTTTCTCTTGCCCTTCCCACATTGGCCTGTGCCGAGAGCGCCTCGCCCGGCCTTCATGAGGCGCCGCCTGGCGCCGAGCAGGGCGATGCTCGCGGCGAGCAACTGTTCGACGAATTCACCCGCCTGCACCAGACCGCCGAGACGGGCGAGCCGCAAGCCCTGTTCGATTTCGGCGCGTACTTCTACCAGCAGCAGAACTACGCGGGCGCGCGCAAATGGTGGGGCAAGGCCGCCGAGGCGGGAATGTCCCGTGCGCAGGTCCAACTGGCCATGCTCTATCGCGACGGTGACGGCGGCCCCGAGGACAAGGCCGAAGCGGCACGCTGGTTCCGCAAGGCCGCGGAACAGGGCGACGTCGGCGCGCAGAACGAGATGGGCGTCCTCTACTGGAGCGGTGAAGGCGTCGACAAGGACCGGGTGAAGGCAGGCACCTGGTTCGAACGCGCGGCCGAAGCCGGCAGCGAAGACGCCGAGACCAACCTGGGATGGTTCTACCTGGACGATTCGCAGGGAGTGTTCGACGCCGCCAGCGACGAAGAAGCCGCCCTGCTGGACCGCTACGCCGCCAGCCGCGAAAAGGCCTTCCAGTGGTTCTGCAAGGCGGCGAGCCAGGGCAATGCCCGTGCCCAGTTCAAGGTTGGCGAGGCCTACTGGAACGGCTCCGGTGCGGGCATGAACAAGTTGCAGGCGCGCCTGTGGCTGGAAAAGGCCGCGCAGCAACAGGACGCGGAAGCCATCGCCTGGCTGAAGAGTGCCGGGGAAACGGCCTGGTACACCCGACTGGAGAATTGGACCCACGCCGCTCTGGATGGCGAGCTGTCCGGCACTGCCGATTGCTCGGGGGCGGCGGATCGTCGTCATGCCAATCGCGTGGAAAGAGCGTCGTCCGAGCCCGAAGCCGTGGAAGCCAGTGCGGCCGAGGCAGCAGAGGCAGCAGAGGCAGTAGACGCAGTAGACGCGGCACAACCCGCTAGCCAGTAAGGCTCGCTACCAGCCGAACTCGTTGGCCAGGTCTTCCGCGCGGCGGGCGTCGCCGAGCAACAGCGTCAGTTCGCCGATCAGTTCGCGGCGGTAGAGCGGGTTGACGCTGTAGTCCTCGGCGAAGATGTCTTCGCCAGCCCCTCGCCACACCCGGGCGAAGGTGGCGAGGCAGGCGGTCATCTGCCAGAGATCATCGAACATTGGCGCGGGGTCCCAGGGGCCGCCGTGCTGGTCGAAGAGGATACGGCCGCTGGAGCATTCGAAGACGAAGGGATCGGCACCCTGGTCCGCCACCACTATCCAGTCATCACTCCATCTCGCCAGCCGCTCGCCAGTCAGCCCGTGCCAGCGGTAGCCGGCCTGCTGCCTCCACAGCTTCGCCAGCGAGGGAATGAAGAACGGATTGCCGGCGGTGTCCAGGGTGCAGTCGCACGGACCGACTTCGCGGTAGAAGCGTTCCAGCTCGCCGGGCAGGGCGATGTCGCCGGCCCAGTCACTGGCGGGCTGTTCGAAACAGCGCTCATCCAGCGCCAGCAATAGTTCACGGATCGGGAGCGGGGTGGTGGTCATGCGTCAGCTGTCCATTGCTTTCGATTGATCGTGCTGTTTTCCCTTCTGAACCGGGGACTCCCCGAAGGGGCGAACCGTTGCACTTTCTGCAACGGTCCGAAGCTTGTCAGGCGTCTTCCCGCTGCCACAATGCATAATGCACCGAGCCTGCCGTCTTCTCCCGGTGCAGTCGCCAGTTGCCGGGCAGGCCGAGGCTGGAGGGCACGGTTTCGCTTTCGGTGTAGATCCACGCGTCCTTGGCCAGCCAGCCGCGTTCTTCCAGCAGGCGGCAGGCGTTCTGCAGCAGGTCCTGGTGGAAGGGCGGGTCGAGGAAGACCAGGTCGAAGGCCTGGGACGCCGGGGCGTCGAGGTAGCGCAGCGAGTCGGTCATCAACAGCTGGCCGTTGCCGCACTTGAGCGTATCGAGGGTGCTGCGCAGGGCGGCCACGGCTTCGCCGTTGGTGTCCAGCGCGAGGCCCAGGCTGGCGCCACGGGACAATGCCTCGAGGAACAGCGCACCGCTGCCGGCGAAGGGGTCGAGCACGCGGGCGCCGGGGACGTAGGCGGCAAGCCAGTTGAACAGGGTCTCGCGCACCCGGTCC
>NZ_JBGLYK010000073.1:0-23736 GCF_047304025.1 Pseudomonas sp. Pseusp97
GGTGCGAGGCTATACCATTAATTGTTTCCCAGCCCCCCCATGGGTTACCGCTGCGCTCCACCCATCCTACAAAGGCGGTTTCCATGTAGGAGCGAGCTTGCTCGCGAGCCGCACGGCACCACTGGCGGCAAATGCCCCGCACCCACCCGCCGCTCCATTCTTCCGCATCCTGAAACGCTGGATTGCCCGCCGTGGCGATTCTGCGCGACGGCCAGCGGGCGCAGCATGCACCCATCAGCTCGAGCAACCCGTCACGGCCAGACTCGCGCTGCATCCCCACTCAAGCCAAGGAGCCACCGTCATGTCGCACACCATCAAGCTCTTCCGCCACCCGCTGTCCGGCCACGCCCATCGCGTCGAGCTGATGCTCTCGCTGCTGCAACTGCCCGTCGAGCTGATCTCGGTGGACCTCGCCAAGGGCGCGCACAAGCACCCGGACTTTTTGGCCCTCAACCCCTTCGGCCAGGTGCCGGTGATCGACGACGAAGGCGTCATCGTCGCCGACTCCAACGCCATCCTCGTCTACCTGGCGAAGAAATACGGCAACGGCCGCTGGCTGCCGGAAGATCCGCTCGGCGCCGCCCGCGTGCAGCGCTGGCTGTCGGTGGCCGCCGGGCAGGTTGCCTTCGGCCCCGCTGCCGCACGGCTGATCACCGTGTTCGGCGCGGCGTTCAACCCGCAGGAAGTCATCACCCGCGCCCACACCCTGTTCCAGGTGATGGAACGCGAACTGGCCAGGACACCGTTCCTGGCAGGCAGCGAGGCGACCATCGCCGACGTGTCCAACTACTCCTACATTTCCCATGCGCCGGAGGGCAACGTCTCGCTGCAGGACTACCCGAACCTTCGCGCCTGGCTGGCCCGCGTGGAGGCGCTGCCGCACTTCGTACCGATGCAGCGCACCGCCATCGGCCTGCAAGCCTGAGGCAACCTTCGCTGCCGGGGTGACCCGGCAGCTCCTTCGTCGCGAGGTGCCCGTCATGTTCCAGTTGCCCAAACACCGTACCTCTCCCTGGCATGCCGGCGAGAAGGCGATCCAGGAGCGCGTCGGCGTCTCCGAGCGCATGGAAGTCCACGGCCAGAAAGTCATCCGCGACTACATGCCCGACCAGCACCGCGAGTTCTACCACCAGCTGCCCTTCATCATCGCTGGCGCCGTGGATGACCAGGGCCGCCCCTGGGCGACCCTGCTCGAAGGCGCGGAAGGCTTCGTCACCTCGCCCGACCCGAAAAGCCTGCTGCTCGACAGCGTGCCCGACAGCCAGGACCCCGCCGCCAGCGGCCTGCAAGCCGGCCAGGCGATCGGCCTGCTGGGCATCGAGCTGCACACCCGCCGGCGCAACCGCATGAACGGCGTCCTCCGCGAGGTCGACGGCGGCCGGCTGACGGTGGCCGTCGAGCACTCCTTCGGCAACTGCCCGCAGTACATCCAGAAACGCGAATGGAGCCGCGACGAGCAACGCTACAGCCAGCGCGCCCCGCGCGAGGACTTCAGCGAACTGAACGAGGAGTTGGCGACGATCATCCGCAACGCCGACACCTTTTTCGTCGCCAGCTATGTACAGCACGAGGACGGAGAGCGCTCGGTGGACGTCTCCCATCGTGGTGGTCGCCCCGGCTTCGTCCGGGTCGACGGCAATCGCCTGACCATTCCCGACTATGCCGGCAACCTGCACTTCAACACCCTCGGCAACCTGCAGGCCAACCCGCAGGCCGGCCTGCTCTTCGTCGACTTCGTGAGCGGCGACGTGCTGCAAGTCCATGGTCGTACCGACATCCTCTTCGACAGCCCGCTGCTGACCGCCTTCGAAGGCGCGGAGCGCCTGTGGACCCTGGAGGTGCAGCACGCGGTGCTGCGCCGCAGCGCCCTGGCCCTGCGCTGGAGCTTCCGCGAGTACTCGCCCACCAGCCTGATGACCGGCACCTGGGCCGAGGCCGACGCCAAGCTGCGGGAGCGCGAGCAACGCCAGCAGTGGCAGGACTGGCGGGTGTTGCGCGTGGAGCGTGAAAGCGAGGACATCCGCTCCTTCTACCTGCAACCGCCAGCCGGCGCCGCCGTCAGCTTCGCGCCGGGCCAGCACCTGCCCGTGCGCCTGGTCACTGGCGACCAGCCGCTGATCCGCACCTACAGCCTTTCCAGCGCGCCGTCGGATGGCGAGCTGCGCATCAGCGTGAAAGCCCAGGGCCCGGCGTCCCGGCATCTGCATGAACAGATCGGTGTCGGCGACCACCTGCAGGTCCGCGCGCCCATGGGCAGCTTCACCCTGAAGGGCGACAGCGCGCGGCCGGTCGTGTTGATCGGCGCGGGCGTCGGCATCACGCCGCTGCTGTCGATGCTGCGTGAACTGGTTGCTGGCCCGGCACGACGGGTTCATCTGTTCCAGTCCGCGCGGACGCTGGGCCAGTTGCCGTTCCAGCGCGAGATCGCCGAACTGCGCCAGCGTGCTCCGCAACTGCAGGTCCATCGCGCGCTCAGCCGTCCCGAAGCGGCAGCCGAGCTGGGCCGCAACTTCGAACAGGGCGGACGCCTGGATATCGAGGCGATCAAGGCGCAACTGCCGCTGGACGATTACGACTTCTACCTTTGCGGCCCCGGCGAATTCACCCAGGCGATCTATGACGGCCTGCGCGACCTGAACATCGGCGATGCGCGCATCCACGCCGAGACCTTCGGTCCGTCGACGCTCAAGCGCCGGGGTGACGGCCAGGCACCGACACTGGTGCAGCCGCCCGCCGCCACCGAGCCAGTACCGGTGTACTTCGCAGGCTCCGCCAAGGAGGCGCGCTGGAAGCCCGAGAGCGGCACCCTGCTGGAACTGGCCGAGGCCCGCGGTCTTGCGCCGGACTTCAGCTGCCGCGGGGGCTCGTGCGGCACCTGCAAGACGAAGATCGTCAGCGGCCAGGTGCACTACCCCAACCCGCCGGCGGAACTGCCCGAAGCCGGCAGCGCGTTGATCTGCTGCGCTATTCCGGCGCAGGACGACAGCGGCGTGCAACCGCTGGTGCTGGACCTCTAGGGAGCGATCGATGATGAACGCACTGACTGCATTCGAGAGCGGGAGCGAGCGTTTCCCGCAGTGGGACGAGGAGTACATCGAATCCGCCGCGCCGGGTTTGTGCGGCCCGAACGAGGCGGAAGTCGGCTTCCTGCTGCCGCAACTGTTGTCGACACCCGGCTGCCCGTCGCGCTCGCGCACGATGCAGATCGGTGCGGCGCTGATGCGCTGGTTCAAGCGCGCCAACGCATCAGCGAGCCCCCTGTAGGAGCGAGCTTGCTCGCGAACCGCATTCCACCCAGACACCGAGGTGAGCGCTGGCATTGTTCGCGAGCAAGCTCGCTCCTACGAACAGCTCACCGCCTGAAGATCGTAGGGCGCATAACGCGCCAGCGTTATCCGCCGCGAGGGAAATGGCGGATAACCCGTTCCGGGTTATCCGCCCTAAGGCCCTGTCTCCTTCTGAGAGTCCGTGCCTCGGTTTCCCTCTCCCCCGCCCTCTCCCTGAAGGGAGAGGGAGCTATTCGTGCCGGCTGACACCTCAGCATGCCCCTGCACCAAGCCAGTCCCCTCTCCCTTCGGAGCGGGGCGCGCAGCCAGGGTTAGGGAGAGGGCAAGCCCACGCGCAGGATTTCATGGAGTGGGCTCGCCTTGTTCCTCCTCGCGCGCCGGACTACACCACTCCTCGCCCCGCACTGCGCGGATGTACTCCGGCCAGCGGAAGCGCTGCGGGAACTTGAAGTCCTTCGGCAGCAAAGCGCCAGCGATCTGAGCCGGCCGCCGCAGGCGATCCCCGACGAGGCACAGCGGACGCCCCAGGAGAACTCAGTCGCCTTCGTCGAGACGCTCGACCCAGCGCTCCGCCGCATCATGGGATGCCTGGAAGGCTTCCTCGTGGGATTCCCACGGGCCGATCACCACGTCCAGCGGCGAGACGCCGGCCGGCACCTTGGCCAAGGACAGCAGCACTTCGCCCACCTTGCCGGGAGCGATGTATCGCGGCGACATCAACACGGCAATCCCCGTGGACGTCAGGTATTCACTGGGCGCCATGAACGGCGGCTCGACTGACTGCTGCATGTGAATCTCCCCCCGGCCCGCGGAGGGGCCTGTTCTGATCTGGATTGACAGTGGCGAGCGTGAAGTTCGGCCCCCACTGATTTCCTGACCCGGGCGAGCGAGCGACAGTTCCAGCAACTGCTGCCCCCGTCAGGGGCAGCGGACAAACGGACATGGCGGCAAGCAGGTCGAGGACGCTTCAGTCCGCCGACCACACCGCCAGCTCGTAGCCGTCCGGATCGATGAAGTGGAAGCGCCGGCCACCCGGAAAGGCGAAGGTGGCGCGGCTGATGGTGGCACCAGCCGCTTCCAGGCGGGCCTGGGCCTGCGCCAGGTCGTCGGCGTAGAGGATCACCAGCGGGCCGCCGGGGCGCACGGGCTCGCCGGTGGTGAACCCACCGGTGAGGCGGCCATCGCTGAATTCGGTGTAGGTGGGGCCGTAGTCGGTGAAGCTCCAGCCGAAGGCGCTGCCGTAGAAGGCCTTGCTGCGCGCGATGTCGCTGACGTTGAACTCGATGTTGTCGATCTGCCGGTCGTTTCCTCGGATACCCATAGTCGCCTCCTGGCAAGTCATGTCAGGGTGATCCTACGGCCAAATCCTTCAAGGAAACATAGTCCGCGCCAGTCGGTCGCAGGGCGGTTGGCCATTTCCCGCCGATTGACGAATAATCATCGCGAATCAGCCATGTTCCTCCACTATGCTCAACATTCCCCTCGCCAGCGTCGACGCCGTCGACCGCAGCGTGCTCGCCATCGGCACCGACTACCCGCTCGGCACGCTGCTGCAGCCCCATTCCCACCGTCGTGCGCAATTCCTCTACGGCATGAGCGGGCTGATGGAGGTGGAGACCGAGGACGGCGCCTGGGTGATTCCACCCTATAGCGGCGTGTGGATTCCGGCCGGAAAGCGGCACCGGGTGCTGATGCGCGGAGTCAGCACGCGCAGCCTGTACATCGATCCGCAGGTGCCGGTACGCGAGACCGCGCAGTGCCAGGCGCTGACCGTTTCGCCGCTGCTCCACCACCTGCTGCTGGCCAGCGCGGAAGTACCGGCCCTGCACGACGAAACGGGCCGCGACGGCGACCTGATCCGCCTGCTGCTCCACGAGCTGCGCCAGGCACCGAGCCTGCCGCTGTTCGCCCCGTTGCCGGCGCATCCGAAGCTTGTCCAGCTTTGCCGGGACTTCCTGCGCGCGCCGCATATCAGCGTCACCGCGGATGCCTGGGCGGCGGAACTGCATTGCAGCGCACGCACCTTCAGCCGCCTGTTCCGCCAGCAGACCGGGCTCTCCTTCGGCGCCTGGCGCCAGCAGGCCTGCCTGCTCGCCGCGGTCACCCGCCTTGCCGCCGGAACGCCGGTCACCCGCGTGGCGCTGGAGCTGGGCTACGACAGCCCGAGCGCCTTTTCCAGCATGTTCCGCCGCAGCCTGGGCGTGGCGCCCAGCAGCTACCAGGCAGCGACGGACAGCGCCGTTCGGAAATTCGACTGAACCGTCGCCGCCTTAGCTCCTTCGATATGCACATGGCGCATCCGTCGAATCACCGCCGTTGCAGGAGTGACCATGCACAACCTGGAAACACCGACCTTGAAGCTGGGCCTGTTCCACCCCTTCGACAGCTTCGGCCAGGCGCTCATTGCCGGCGCCCTAAGGCGCCAGCAGGAAGTGACCGTGCTGCTCGAGGACCTCAACCATTTCCAGGCGCGCCCGGGCCTGCGCTGCAAGCTGGGCACGCTGGAATCCTCGATCTCGGTCAGCGAAGCGGTGGCCGGGCTCGACGTGGTCTTCGCCTTCCTCGCCGATCAGCCGGCAGACAAGCTGCCGCCGATCTGCGGCGCGTTGATCGACGGCGCGCTGCGCTCGGAAGTCCCTCGCCTGCTGCTGATCGGCCATTGGCGATGGCTGGTGGAACCGGCCGATGCCGACGAGGAACAGCTCGCCGCCGGTCTCGCCCGCAGCCTGGAGGTGAGCGGAATCGACTGGACGCTGGTGGAAGCCCCGCCGATGCCCGAGGGACTGCGCATCGATGATTTCAGCCGGGCCGGCGCCGCCTCGGAGCAGGACACCACGCTGGCGCTCTCCTATGCCGAGGCGCTGCTCGACGAAATGCAGCTGGGCCTGCACAGCCGCCAATGCCTGCGCCTGCGCAGCGGCGGGGCGTGACGCCATGTCCGGGCCCGATGCGCTCAGCCAATCCCTGGGTACCCTGCTCCTGGCGCTGGCCTTCAGCGCCTTCATCCTCTTCGTTCGCGGCTATCGCCCGGCGGGTGTCAGCGGCCTCTGGTACGACCTGGTGCTGGGGTTCGTCGGCCTCTGGCTCGCGCTCTGGCCGGAGCTGGGCACCTTCCTCCGGCAGATGGATCTGGACAGCGCCATGGGCCTGCTGGCGCAGGTGCTCGCTACCCTGGTCGGCGGAATTCTGGGGGCCGGGGTTGCCTGCGCGCTGCGGCGGATGATGCGCGAGAGCAAAGGCACCCCGGTGCGCGCAAAACGCACCCGCTGACGGCCCGGCTTGCACCGGGCCGCGCGGCGACGGACCTGCCGCTATTCGGACCAGCGGCGGAACAGCACGCTGGCATTGACTCCGCCAAAGCCGAAACCGTTGGACAGGGCAAAGTCCGTATCCAGTGCGCGGGGCTCTCCTGCGGCAATGTCGAGCCCTGCGGCCAAGGGGTCCGCCTGGGCCAGGTTGAGCGTTGCCGGCGCCACCTGGTCGCGCAGCGCGAGGACGGTGAAGATCGCCTCGATTCCGCCGGCTGCTCCCAGCAGATGTCCCGTGGAGGACTTGGTGGCGCTGATGACCGGCGACGCCACGCCGTCGAAGACCGTCCGGATCGCCGCCAGCTCCGCCTTGTCACCCACCGGCGTGGAGGTGGCATGGGCGTTCAGGTGCCCCACCTGCCCCGGCGAAACGCCGGCCTGTCGCAACGCCTGTTCCATCGCCCGCTGCGCGCCTTCGCCGTCTTCCGGGCCCGAGGTGATGTGGTGAGCATCGGCACTCGTGCCATAGCCCACCAGCTCCGCCAGCGGCCTGGCCCCGCGCGCCAGGGCATGTTCGAGCTCCTCGATGACCAGCAGGCCGGCCCCCTCGCTCATGACGAAGCCTTCGCGCGCCTCATCGAAGGGCCGCGAGGCGGCTTCGGGGCGGTCGTTGAATTCGCTGGCCAGGGTCCTGGCGGCAGCGAAACCGGCAAGGCTGACTCGGTGGATGGCGGCTTCGGCGCCACCACAGAGCGCCACGTCCACTTCGCCGGCCAGGATCATCCGCGCCGCATCGCCAATCGCCTGGACGCCCGCCGCGCAGGCGGTCACCGGCGCGCCCAGCGGCCCTTTCAGGCGATGGCGGATGGAGACCTGCCCCGCCGCCTGGTTGCACAGAAAGGAGGGAATGGTGAAAGGCGACAGTCGGCGCGGGCCCTTGCTGTCCGTGGTGCGCACGGCATCGGCGATGGCCGGGAAACCGCCGATGCCGGAGGCGATGATGGTGGCGGTGCGTTCCTGCTCATGGGGCTGCTCGGGATGCCAGCCGGCCTGCGCCAGCGCTTCCTCGGCCGCCGCGAGGGCAAACAGGATGAAGCGATCGACCTTGCGCTGCTCCTTCGCCGATAACACCGCGTCAGGATCGAAACCGCCTTGCGGGTCCTCTTCCAGGCCGGGCACCTGGCCGCCGATGCGCACCGGCAAGTCGCCCACCAGCGCCTGCGGGAGCTCCCGAATGCCGGAGCGACCGGCCAGCAGCCGCTCCCAGACCAGGCCCACGCCACAACCCAGCGGCGTGACCGCCCCCATTCCCGTAACGACGATGCGCTTTTTCATGAAGACCTCATTCCTCTCGCGGTTTGGTACGATCTGGATGAAAGACGTTACTATCATAATGAAAGTAACATCGCGTCTTCACTTTTTTCCAGACAGGAGCGAGCGACCTCGATGCAGCGCAAGACACTGTTGAATTCGGAATGCCCCGTGGCGCTCAGCCTGGAACACGTCGGCGAATGGTGGAGCCTGCTGATCATGCGCGACGCCCTGCAGGGCCTGCGCCGATTCGACGAGTTCTCCAGAAGCCTGGCAATCGCCCCGAACATGCTGACCCGCCGGCTCAATGCCCTGGTGGAAGCCGGGCTGCTGGACAAGCGCGCCTACAGCACCCGGCCCTTGCGCCACGAATACGTGCCCACGGAGCGAGGGCGCGACCTGATCGGCGTGATCTTTGCCTTCATCGCCTGGGGCAACAGGCACTTCGCCCCGAGCGAAGACAGCGTGCGGGTGGTCGAGAAAGCCACCGGCAGGACAGTGCAACCGATGATGGTGGACGTCGAGTCGGGAAAGGTCGTGGCCTGGGAAGACTGCGAGGTGGCGGCAGGGCCTGGCGCCAGCGACGAAATGCGCGAGAGGATCGCCGGCATCAGGACTCGCCAGGCGTAAGACAGCCCACCTTCACGGCGGGCTGTTCCGACTGCGCAAACCGCCTCAGATGGTGCGTGAGAAGCGCTCCTGCTGCGCGCCGCCCAGGTAGGCGTCGAAGGCCATCGCCACGCTGCGCATCATCAACTGGCCCTGGGGCAGCAGCACCAGCGCGTCGTCGTGCAACTCGACCAGGCCGTCGTCGACCTGCTCGCGCAGCTGCCGCAGGGAGCCCTCGAAGTACTCGCCGAAGCGGATGCCGTGGCGCTCCTCCAGCGGGGCGTAGTCCACCCGACCATGGCACATCAGCGCGCCGATCACCTCGCGACGCAGGCGGTCGTCGTCGCTCAGGCGGTAGCCCTTGTGCACCGGCAGCAGGCCTTCATCCAACCGCGCGTAGTACTGCGACAGCTCCTTCACGTTCTGTCCGTAGGTGTCGCCGACCTTGCTGATGGACGACACGCCCAGGGCGATCAGGTCGCAGTCGGCGTGGGTCGAATAACCCTGGAAGTTGCGCTGCAGGGTGCCGTTGCTGCGGGCCACGGCCAGTTCGTCGTCGGGCAGGGCGAAGTGGTCCATGCCGATGTAGACGTAGCCGGCCTCGGTCAGCCGGCGGATGGTCAGCTCCAGCAGTTCCAGCTTGCGTTCGGGCGGCGGCATGTCTTCGCGGCGGATCAGCCGTTGCGCGCGCACGCGCTCGGGCAGGTGCGCATAGCTGTAGGCGGCGATGCGGTCGGGGCGCAGGGCGATGATCTTCGACAGGGTGGCGTCGAAGCTCGCCACGGTCTGCAGCGGCAGGCCATAGATAAGGTCCACCGAGACCGACTTGAATTTCGCCTCGCGCGCCGCCGCGACCAGGTCGAAGACCTGCTGTTCGCTCTGCACCCGGTTGACTGCTGCCTGTACCTGCTCGTCGAAATCCTGCACTCCGAAGCTCAGGCGGTTGAAGCCCTGGGCGCGCAGCTCGGCGATGCGCTCGCGGCTGATGGTGCGCGGGTCGACCTCGATGGAGAACTCGTGGGCGTCGCTCTCGTCGAGGTTGAAATGTTCGCGCAGGCTGTCCATCACCTCGCCGAGCTGCTCGCTGGTGAGGTAGGTCGGCGTGCCGCCGCCCAGGTGCAGTTGGGTGAGCTTGCGCGTGCTGTCGAACAGCGCGGCCTGCAGGGCGATCTCGCGCTTGAGGTAGTCCAGGTATTCCACGGCGCGGTGGGTCTTCTGGGTGATGATCTTGTTGCAGGCGCAGTAGTAGCAGAGGCTCTTGCAGAACGGGATATGGATGTACACCGAGAGCGGCTTGGCCGGGCTTTCGTTGCTGCGTTGGGCGGCCGCGCGGTAATCGTCGGCGGCGAACGCAGCATGGAACTGCGGCGCGGTGGGATAGGAGGTATAGCGCGGGCCGGGACGGTCGTACTTCTCCACCAGCGCGCGGTTGAAACTCATCGATTCGGGCATGACACGGGCTCCTGAGGCGCTGCAGTCTGTCGCTGCGAGTCGCCGCCGCACGATACACCGCTCAGGCTGCGCGCCCCCTGAGCGGGATCAATAAGCTCTCCTGCGTGGAAAATTTCTTCGCCGTGCGTACGCCATTGCCAGCGCGCCGAGCAGCCCACCAACCTTGCGCCGACCCGACCGGATGAGCTGTCCCGGCATACCTCGGAACCTGCAAGGCCGCTTACAATCACAGCCTTTGACCGCAAGTGCGGTACGGTCTTCGATAATGGCGCTCGATCCACCCACCCTGTTGACGCTCTCGGTCGCCCTCGCGGCGGCCGCGGCGCTGTACCTCGCCATCGAATGGCGCAACGTGCGCGAGCGCTCGCTGCTCTACTGGAGCGCAGGCTTCGCCACCATCACCCTCGGCTCCACCCTCGCCCTGCTGCGCATGAGCGGGCACCTGCTGGTCGGTATCTGGTTCGCCAACGGTCTGCTGGTGCTGGCCCACTGGTTCTTCCTCAGCGGCGTGGCGAAGTTCACCGAGGCGCGGCTGTCGCGCGGCTGGCTGGTCGTTCCGCTCGCCTGGCTGGCCTTGCTGGCGTTGCCCGATGACGGCCCGCTGTGGTCCAGGCTGATGCTGCTGGCCAACTCCTGGCTGGTCGCCCTGCTCTGCCTGCGCGCCAGCCACCTGCTGCGGCCCCACGGCAAATCGCTGAGCGTGGGCGCGGTACAGCTGCGCTACGTGATGCTGGCGCACGGCGCGTTCTATCTGGTCAAGGGCGCGACCGTGATCATCCCCGGCACGCTGATCGACCTGGCGGCCTTCCGCGGCGAGATCATCCAGATCTCGCTGGTCGAGGGTGCGATGGCGATCATGCTGATCGCCCTGTCGATGACCGGCACGGAACGCTATCGCCGCGAGAAGCGCATCGCCCGGCTGGCGGCACGCGATCCGCTGACCAGCCTGTACAACCGCCGCGCCCTGGAAGTCCGTGCGGCCCGCGTGTTCGAGGAGGTCACGCCGCAGCGTCCCGGCGCGCTGCTGCTGATCGATATCGACAACTTCAAGCAGGTCAACGACCTGCACGGGCATACGGCGGGCGACCGCCTGCTGGTGGCGCTGAGCGAGATGATCCGCGCCGCGCTGCCCGAGCGAGCGGTGGCGGCGCGCCTGGGCGGCGACGAGTTCGTCATCCTGCTGAGCGATGCCAACAGCGAGCAGGTGTTGGGGCTGGCCGGCAAGCTGCGCGAACAGTTCCATGGCACCGCCGCGCAGAACTTCGCCACCCCGCAGGCGGTAACCCTGAGCGTTGGCGCCAACCTCTTCGACCAGCCACCGGCCAGCCTCGACGCGCTGATCGAACAGGGCGACGCTGCGCTCTACCAATCCAAGCGTGGCGGCCGTGACAGCATTCGCCTGCTGGATCGCACGGTTGCCGGGGGCGATCCGCTGCGGTTGGGGTGACACATCATTTGGGGAGTCCGTGCCGATCCACTCTCCCCAGCCCTCTCCCAAAGGGAGAGGGCGCAGTCCGTGCCGGCTGACATTGCAGCCACATCCTGCTCGGAACGGTACCCTCTCCCCCGGGAGAGGGTTAGGGTGAGGGGCTCAAGCGCTCATGAGTGATCGAACGAACAGCACTAGCCCCGCCCTGCCGGCGCCGCATACTGCGGCATGGTGATACAGCCGATGTTGCCGCCGCCCAGGAGGATTTCCCGAGAATTGTCGATGCCGATCACGCGTTTGTCCGGGAACAGCTCGGCCAGCACGCCCTGGGCGAGGCGGTCGTTGGGGTCGTTGAAGAACGGCATGACGATGGCCGAGTTGCCGGTATAGAAGTTGATATAGGACGCGCAGATCTTCGTGCCCGCCTGGCGGTCGAAACTGCCGTCGACCTGGTCAAGGCCCTCGGCTTCGGCGGCGGTCCACTCCAGCACCTGCGGCTGCGGCAGCTTGTGCACCTGCAGCGCATTGCCACGGGCATCCCGGGCGCTGCGCAACACGTCGTAGGCTTCCTGGTAGATCTCCCATTGCGGGTCGCTGCGGTCGTCCGTCCACTGCATCACCACCACGCCCGGACGCACGAAGCAGGCTAGGTCGTCGACGTGGCCGTCGGTTTCGTCGAACTTGCAGCCGCGCGGCAGCCAGATCACCTGCTCGGCGCCCAGGTAGTCGCAGAGCCGGCGAGTGACCTCCTCCTTGCCAAGGTGGGCATTGCGGTTGCGGTTGAGCAGGCATTGTTCGGTGGTCAGCAGCGTGCCTTGGCCATCGCTGCGGATACTGCCCATCTCGGCAATGATCGGCGCACGATAGCGGTCGAAGCCCTCGATCTCGAGGATTTTCTGCGCGATCTGGTCGTCCTTGTCCCAGGGGTAATACAGGCCGCCGTCGAGCCCGCCGTAGGCGTTGAACTGGAAGTCCACGCCGCGCATCTCCCCTGTGGTGTCATTGACGAGAAAGGCCGGGCCGCTGTCGCGGAACCAGGTGTCGTTGCAGGTCATTTCCACTACGCGCACGCTCTCGGGAAGCATGCGGCGCGCGTTGGTGTACTGCGCGGCGGAGGCGCAGACGGTCACCGGCTCGCTGCGGGCAATGGCGCTCACCGCCTCGACCCAGACCTTCTGCGCCGGTTTGGCGCCATTGCGCCAGACGTCCGTGCGTTCGGGCCAGCCGAGCCAGCAACGGGCCTTGGGTTCGAATTCACCGGGCAGGCGGAAGCCGTCGGCCTTGGGCATTGTCGAGTGGGTGCGGGACATCGGTGGCGCTCCGGTACTTTGGGAACGCCCAAGGTTGCCGGCCTGGAGCCGCGCAAACCAATGATGAATTTCGCGGGATAGCTGAATTCAATTCAGCAATATCTCGAAAAAGGATGAGAACCACCAACGCCACCGACCTTGCCGGCAAACCTCGCCGTAGGATGGGTGGAGCGCAGCGATACCCATGCTGCCAGGGCTTTACGGTGCATCGATGGGTATCGCTGCGCTCCACACCATCCTACAAAGAGTTCATCCTGCGAGACGCAGGTCAGCGGGCGGAAAAGTCCGTGCCGGGCTCACATGTCGTTGAGCTGGTCGGTCATCCATTCGATGAAATTCGCCACTTCCGGCTTCTCCAGCCGCAGGCGTTCGCAAACCAGCGCGTACTGCCCCAGCGAGGTGATCTGCGCGGCGAATGGTCGGACCAGCCGCCCGCTGGCCAGGTCTTCGGCGCTGGTGAGGTTGTCGCCGATGGCCACGCCCTGCCCGCGTACCGCCGCTTCCATGGTCAGACCGGCATGGCCGAGATAGACATGGCGGCTCGGGCGGATGTCGCTGGCATGGGTGGTCAGCCAGGCGGTCCAGGACTTGCCGTCCTGGTCGTCGTGCAGCAGGCAGTGGCGCGCCAGGTCGCGCGGGTGCTTGAGCGGCGACTGGTTGAACAGTCCGGGGCTGCACACCGGGAAGAACTGCAGCGTCGGCAGCGGCCGCACGAAGTAGGTGCTGGCGTCCGCCGGGCCGGTGCCATAGGTGATAGCCAGGTCGATCTCCGCCGCCGGCCCCGGCGCATCCAGCGGTTGCTCGTGCAGGTGCAGGACAATCTCCGGGTAGCGTTCGGCGAAGTCCGCCAGCCGCCCGACCAGCCACTTCTGCGCCAGCTCGACCGTGACCGCGATGTGCAATTGCGCCTGGGAGCCGGGGTCGCGTAATTCGTCGCAGGCCGTGCCGATCAGCTCGAATGCCTGTTGCAGGCTGCGCAGCAGGCGCCGCGCCTGGGCGGTGGGCTGCACCTGGCGGCCCTGGCGCTCGAACAGCGTCGCCCCCAGTTGCTCTTCGAGTTGGCGTATCTGGTGGCTCACCGCGCTGTCGGTAACGCACAACTCGGCAGCAGCGCGGCCGAAGTGCGCGTGGCGGGCGGCGGATTCGAAGGTGCGCAGGGCGGTGAGCGAAGGCAGGCGGCGCATGGACGGCGGTTCTTCTTCCGGAAATGGCGGCCGCATGCTGACCGAGGCGCCGCGCCCAGTGCAAGGCGATGCTGCCGCCGCGCGCGCAGCATGGGGGGCAGATGCATGACTCATTTCACGACAGCCGCTATCCGGCCGCGGCCATTTCCGCGCATTGACCCGGCACGACCGCTCTGACCGCCAGGCCCGGCGCATACACAAGTGGATACTCTTCATACCCGGTTTTGTGTCGTGAATTGCGCATTGATTGCATGTTGAAGCAAAACCCGAGTTGCATATCCCTTCTCGCTATCTAGGCTCACTCTCACTACCGCTACCCGCACGGGCAGTGGCTCGCCGTCTCCAGACCGCATTCGGAGCGAATGCCTTTCACGGGCTCGACCGACGTGAAAGCCAGTCAGGGATCAGCAGGGGACGCTCGATGACGAGATACAATCCAGTCGCCGGAAAGGCCATTCTCGCCATTATTGCGACATCATTTTGTATCCTCTTTTCCGGCCCGGCCGCCGCTGGCGGCATCATGATCTACGAAGCAGGACAGGAAGGCATGGGCCTGGCCAATGCCGGCTCCGCCGCCCTGGCCAGCGACCCCAGCGTGCTGATGAGCAATCCCGCCGGTATCGCCAAGCTCAAGGGCACGCAGCTCAGCGCCAACGCCCAGGTCATCCTCGGTGACATCCGTTTCTCCCGTGACGACAACAACCAGTTCGACGGCAACGAAGGCGGCAACGCCCTGCAATGGCTGCCCGGCGCGAGCTTCTTCGTCAGCCAGCAGATCGACGAGCGCTCGGCCATCGGCTTCGGCATGTACGGCAACTTCGGCCTGGCGCTGAACTACGACGACGACTGGGCCGGCCGCTACTTCAGCCAGGAAACGGCGATCATCGGCGTGTCCTTCCAGCCCACCCTCGCCCACCAGTTCACCGACGACCTGTCGGTCGGCATCGGCCCGCGCATCGTCTACGGCTACTACCGCACCGAGATGGCCATCAACAACAACCTGCTGGGCCTGCGCGACAGCCCGGACGGCCAGCTGGAATACAAGGACACCGACGTCGGCGTCGGGGTCAATCTCGGGCTGCTCTACAACCTCAGCGACAGCACGCAGATCGGCCTCGCCTACACCAGCAAGGTGAAGCTGGAATTCGAGGACAGCCCGGACGTGAGCAAGGTCAGCAACCCGGTCATCAATGCTGCGCTGAACCGCCTGGACGTCAGTTCGCTGGAACTCGACGTGAACATCCCGCAGACCGCGACCCTCAGCATCGCCCACCAGTTGGACCCGCAATGGAAGCTGCTGGGCAGCCTGGGCTGGCAGGACTGGAGCGAGTTCGGCGAGATCGGCGTGGATGTCGACGCCAACGCCGGCGGGGTCAGCCGCACCGTCGACCGCAAGTACAAGGACACCTGGCACGCTTCCATCGGCACCCAGTACCAGGCCACCCGGCAACTGCGCTGGAGCCTGGGCCTGGGGTACGACAGCTCGGCGGTGGACGACAAGGATCGCACCGTGGACAACCCCATGGCCGAGAACTGGCGCCTGGCAACCGGGATGAACTACCAGCTCGAGGAAGGGCTGGACCTGCACCTAGCCTACACCCTGGTCTGGCTCGGCGACATGGATGTCGAGCAGACCAAGTCACGCTCCGGCGAAACCCTCTCCGGCAGCTACAAGAACGCTGCCCTGCACATCATCGGCGGCGGCGCGACCTGGCGCTTCTGACCAACTTTGGAAGTTCTACGCGACGACAAGAGCGCGCCCCAACAGCAACATCCACAAGGAGCTATCCCATGCACGTAAAAATCCTGGCCCTGTGCCTGGCTTCACTGACCCTCGCCGGCTGCGCCAGCAAGTACGTGGAACCGGAGAACTACTCCGGTTTCCTCAAGGACTACAGCGTCCTCAAGGAAGAGAAATCGCCCTCCGGCGCGCCGGTGATGCGCTGGATCAAGCCCGGCATCGATGTCAGCCAGTTCACCAGCGTCTACGTCGAACCGAGCCAGCTCTATCCGCAACCGCAGCCCAGCGAGAAGATCCCGCAGAGCACCCTGGACGGCATCACCAGGTACTACGACCAGGCGCTGCAGACGCAATTCGCCAAGGCCCTGCCGCTGGCCAGCGGCCCCGGCCCCGGCCCGGGCGTGCTGGTGGTGCGCCCGGCGATCACCGCCGTCAGCGCCTCGACCAAGGGATTGCAGCCCTACGAGGTGATCCCCATCGCCCTGATCGCCGCCGGAGTGAGCACCGCCACCGGCATCCGCGACCAGGACACCAGCATCGCCACCGAAGCGGCCTTCCTCGACGGCAGCGACGGCAAGGTAGTCGCCGAAGTCGTGCGCAAGGGCGCCGGCACGGAGCTGGAGAACTCCTCCCAGGTCATGACCGCCAACGACGCCAAGGCCGTGCTCGATGGCTGGGCGCGAGACATGCTCAAGTCCTACGAACAGCTCAAGCGCAAGTGATTCCGAGCGCGCCCCCGACAACCGGGGCCGCGCTCGCAAGCCCCCTACGCACCACCTGATTCGATGAGGAAGTCCCTCGACAAACAACGCTGGCAGTTGCCCCGCAGGTACAGCGCATTCCGCAAGAAGGAGCTTGAAATGAAAGCGATTGCCCGATCCTCGAAGCCGCTTGGCCAACTGCCTGCCCACGGCCTCTGGAAATTCAGCGCCTCGTTCGCCCTGGCCGCTGCCATCTCGATGACCACCCAGGCCTGGGCCGCCGAGTCGCCCAAACCCGCCACCGAGGCAACCAAGAGCGCCAACGATGCCCTGCTCAAGGAGCTGCCCTTCGACGACAAGACCTCGTTCGAGCTGGCGCACAAGGGCTTCATCGCGCCGCTGCCGGGCGAGCCGATCAAGGGCGAGAAAGGCAACCTGATCTGGGACCCGGCCAAGTACAACTTCATCAAGGAAGGTGAAGCGGCGCCGGCCTCGACCAACCCGAGCCTGTGGCGGCAATCGCAGCTGATCAACATCTCCGGCCTGTTCGAGGTCACCAAGGGCCTCTACCAGGTGCGCAACTACGACCTGTCGAACATGACCATCGTCGAGGGCAAGGATGGCATCACCATCTTCGACCCGCTGATCTCCGAGGAAACCGCCCGCGCGGCGCTGGAGCTGTACTACCAGCACCGGCCGAAAAAGCCGGTGGTGGCGGTGATCTACACCCACAGCCACGTCGACCACTACGGCGGCGTGAAGGGCGTGGTGAAAGAGGAAGACGTGAAGGCCGGCAAGGTGAAGATCTACGCACCCAAGGGCTTCCTCGAACACGCCGTGGCCGAGAACGTGATGGCCGGTACCGCCATGAGCCGCCGCGCCAGCTACATGTACGGCAACCTGCTGCCGCCCTCCGATACCGGCCAGCTTGGCGCAGGCCTGGGCACCACCACCTCGGCCGGCACGGTGACGCTGATCCCGCCGACCGACATCATCTCCCAGACCGGCGAGAAACACGTCATCGACGGCCTGCACTACGAGTTCCTCTACGCGCCGGGCAGCGAGGCGCCGGCCGAGATGATGTACTACATCAAGGAGCTGAAGGCGCTGAACACTGCCGAGGACTCCACCCACACCCTGCACAACACCTACTCGCTGCGCGGCGCGAAGATCCGCGAGCCGCTGCCCTGGTCCAAGTACCTCAACGAGGCGCTGAAGATGTGGGGCGACGACGTGCAGGTGATGTACGCCATGCACCACTGGCCGGTCTGGGGCAACAAGGAAGTCAACGAGCACATCGGCCTGCAGCGCGACATGTACCGCTACATCAACGACGAGACCCTGCGCCTGGCGAACAAGGGCCTGACCATGACCGAGATCGCCGAGCAGGTGAAACTGCCCAAGGCGATTGCCACGAAGTTCTCCAACCGCGGCTACTACGGCTCGCTGAACCACAACGTGAAGGCGACCTACGTGCTCTACCTGGGCTGGTTCAACGGCAACCCGGCGACCCTGCACGAGCTGCCGCCGGATGAAGAAGGCAAGCGCTACGTCGACATGATGGGCGGCGCCGACGCCGTGCTGAAGAAGGCCAGGGAGTACTACGACAAGGGCGACTACCGCTGGGTGGCCGAGGTGGTCAACCATGTGGTCTTCGCCGACCCGAACAACCAGGCGGCGAAGAACCTGCAGGCCGACGCCCTGGAACAGATGGGTTACCAGGCCGAGAGCGGCCCGTGGCGCAACTTCTACCTGACCGGCGCGCAGGAGCTGCGCAACGGCGTGCAGAAGTTGCCGACGCCCGACACCGCCAGCCCCGACACCGTCAAGGCGATGGACCTGGACCTGTTCTTCGACTACCTGGCCATGCGCCTGAAGAGCCCGGAAGTCGAGGACAAGAAGATCACCCTGAACCTGGACTTCACCGATCTCAAGCAGAAGTACCTGCTGCAAATGGAAAACGGCGTGCTCAACCACACCGAGGGCCTGCAGGCCAAGGATGCCGACGCCACCATCAGCCTGACCCGCGACACCTTGAACAACCTGATGCTCAAGCAGACGACGCTCAAGGAGGCCCAGGCTGCTGGCGACATCAAGGTCGATGGCGACCAGGCCAAGCTCGGAGAGCTCATGAGCTACATGGACAACTTCGACTTCTGGTTCAACATCGTCACGCCCTGACCGGGCGGAAACAGACAGGCCGGCGGCGCGCGACCGCTGGCCTGTCGCTTTTCCCGCAAGCCTGGAAGCCAACCGACATGGATACCGTTCGTGGCACCGCTTTCCTCCAGTTCGGCGAACTGCTCGCCGAGCGCGGCGCCTCGCTGCGCTCGCAGCTCTCGCCGCACCGCATCGACCTGAGCATAGTCGGCGACTACGAGAAGAAGTTCTCCTACAGGAGCCTGGTGCAGATATTCGAAGGCAGCGCCCACGCACTGGGCATGCCCGAACTGGGACTGGAACTGGCCAGCCGGCAGAAGTCCACGCTGCTCGGCCCGCTGCAGCACCTGGCGCAGACCGCACCCACCGCCGGCGAAGGGCTGGCCGCCGCGGTGCGCTACATGCGCGTCTACAGCCCCTCGATCCTCTTCCACCTGGAACGCCGCAACGACTGCACCCTGCTCTGCTTCGACAACGCCTTGCCGTGCATCGAGGACATCCCGCAGATAGTCGAGAAATCCCTGCTGCATGGCCGCCTGCTGATGGCCGAACTGCTTGGCGCACCACTGCAGCCAGCCACCGTGCTGCTGCGCCATCAGCCACAGGCGGAACTGGCAGTTTACCGGCGTTACTTCGGCTGCCCGGTGCTGTTCGGCCAGCAGCAGAACGCCCTGGCGATCACCCAACGCGACATGCAGCGCCCCTGCGTGCGCCATGATGCGATGCTGCACTCCATCGTCAAGTTCTACCTGGAAGCGCATTCGGGGGCGGACGAGAAGCTCGGCTTCGAGGTCGAACGGCACATCCATGCCCTGCTGCCCAAGCAACGCTGCAACCTGGAACAGGTGGCACAACTGCTGGACCTGCATCCGCGCACCCTGCAGCGGCGTCTGGCCAATGACGGCATCGACTTCGAGGAACACGTCGACCAGATCCGCCGCCACCGCGCCGAACAACTGCTCGGCCAGTCGGACCTGCCCATCGGCCAGATCGCCCAGCAACTGGGCTATCGCCGTACCACCTCGTTCTGCCGCGCGCACCACCGCTGGTTCGGCATGGCACCCATCGAGCATCGGCGGGCGCTGAAGAGCCAATAAGCACCACTCTTTCCCTGAGCGTAGGAGCGGACTCCGTCCGCGATTGGCATCCGGCCCTCGCGAACCGCATCGTTACACCCTCAGCATCGTAGGGCGCATAACGCGCCAGCGTTATCCGCCGCGAGGCAAGCGGCGGATAACCCGTTCCGGGTTATGCGCCCACGTCTGCGCGGGACAAGCATCGGTGTTCCCCCCCGCAAACCCCGTACCGGCGACTTCCCTCTCCCTAACCCTGGCTGCGCGCCCCGCTCCGAAGGGAGAGGGGACTAAATCGGCGCCGGCGGAAACTGCGGCGCCGTACGTCTGCGCGTGATAGGCGCCGATGTTTCCCCGGGGCGTAGGAGCGGACTCCGTCCGCGATTGGCATCCGGCCCTCGCGAATCCGGATCGTTACACCACCTGCAATGCAGGGCGCAGAACGCGCCTTCATCAAAGCTTAATCTCGCGCCGGCAGACTGAACCCAGTCACCAATGGTGCGTGACCCATGAATGCTGCCTGTTCCAGGCAGCATTTTTTTTTGCCCGGCCGGAACATGTCCACGACAGGCCCGCCTCACGCCGGTGGCAATCGCGGACAAACTCCGCTCTTCTCCCGCCCCGTTCGATACCGGACAACCCGGCCATTAGCTGCTATATGCCTTGAGGCCCGCACTGATATGCGGCCGCCCCTTCCGCCTTTGCATGGATACCGGCATGCCGATCCGCCGTTCGAGCACCGTCCTTCTCGCAAGCCTTGGCCTGACCGCCGCCATCGGCGCACTGTCGGCCTGGGCCATCCTGGAAATGCGCCACGACGCCCTGGAAGTCGCCAGCGCCAACGGCCACAACATCGCCCTGCTGGTGCAGCGCGACATCCAGCGCAACCTCGACCTCTACGACATGACCCTGCAAGCGGTGGTGCACGCCCACGCCCAGCCCGAGATCCGCGGGCTGTCCATGGATACCCGCAACCTCCTGCTGCGCGCCTACACCGCGCCGACCCGAGGCATGGGCTCGGTATTCCTGACCAACGCCGACGGCATCGCCACCTACAGCTTCGGCAAGGAAATCCCCGCGCGCATCGACCTCTCCGGCCGCGAATACTTCCAGGCGCTGCGCATTTCGCGGACCGATGCGCCCTACCTCAGCCACCCCTACATCCCCTACTCCAGCAATGCGCGCAACAGCATCGCCCTGAGCCGCCGGCTGGAGCGCGAGGATGGCAGCTTCTCCGGGATAGTCGGCGCGAACCTGGAGCTGGCCTACTTCAACCAGTTGTTCAGCGGTCTCAACCTGGGCGAAGGCGGCACGGTCAGCCTGCACATGCGCGACGGCACCCTGCTGGCGCACTGGCCCGACTCGGTGCCCGCCGCGACGCTGAACGAATCCTTCGAGCGCTACCTTGCCAATGACCAGGAGAACTTCTTCGACACCAACAGCGACGGGCAGGAGCGCTGGCACGACTTCCGCCCGATCGAAGGCTACCCGCTGGTATTCAGCGTCGCCCTGCCCTCCCGCGAGATCTACGAAGACTGGTACTGGCGCGCCGGCCTGATCGGCCTGCTGGGCGTCTCGCTGGCCGGTACGGTGCTCGGCCTTGCGCTGATCGCCCTGCGCCAGATGCGCGCGCGCGACCGCCAGGAAGCCGAGCTGCGCGAGGCCGCCAGCACCGACCCGTTGACCGGCCTGAACAACCGCCGCGCCTTCGACCTGCGCGCCGGCCATGAATGGGCGCGCTACCAGCGCAGCGGCGCGGCGTTCTCGGTGATGCTGATGGATATCGACAAGTTCAAGGCCTACAACGACCACTACGGCCACCCGGCCGGCGATGCTGCGCTGAGGACGGTTGCCGGGGTGATTGCCGAATGGTCGCGCCGGCCGGCCGACTGCGCGGCGCGCTTCGGCGGCGAGGAGTTCGTCGTGCTGCTGGGTGACAGCGGGGAAGCCGACGCCCTGGAGCTGGCCGAGCATATCCGCGCCAGCCTGCAGGCCCTCGCGGTACCGCACGAACATGGCCCGCTGGGCGTGCTCACCCTGAGCATCGGCGTCGCCAGCACCTCGCGCTTCCAGCCGGCCAGTTGGGCCGAGCTGCTGCAATGCGCCGACAGCGCGCTGTATCAGGCCAAGAACGGCGGGCGCAACCGGGTGGTCGCGTTCCGCACCGCCGAAGCCGAAACCTCCTAGCCGCGCAGGCTCAGCACCTTCAGTTCGCACTCGAACAGAAACTCGAAGGCTTCGATCTGGCGCAGCGCATCGCTCATGTGCGCGCCCCAGGTGTACAGGCCATGGCCGCGGATCAAATAGCCGGGGCAGTCCGGATGCGCCTCCAGCCATGGCTGCACGCTGGCGGCCAGGCGGGCGATGTCCTGGTCGTTGTCGAAGATCGGTACCGTCACGCGGCCCTCATGGGTGCTGACGCCGGCGAAAGCCTTCTGCAATTCGTAGTCTTCCAGTTCAAGGCGGTCACCCGCCGTCAGGCGCGAGAGCACGGTGGCATTCACCGAATGGGTATGCAGCACCGCACCGATCTCCGCGCGCCAGGCGTAGAGCTGGGTGTGCAGCAGGGTTTCCGCCGAGGGCTTCTTGCCCGGCTCCAGGCTGTTGCCGGCCAGGTCCGTTTCCAGCACATCGTCCTCGACGAGCTGGCCCTTGTGCTTGCCCGACACGGTGAGCAGCGCGCGGTCGGCCGACAGGCGTGCCGAGTAGTTGCTGCTGGTGGCCGGCGACCAGCCGCGGCCATAGAGGAAGCGGCCGGCGTCGATGATCTGGCGGGTGAGTTGCTGGCGGGTATCGGTCATTTCAATGCGTATCCGGATCAGGTGGCGGCGAGCAGTTCGCGCAGGTGGCGGTTGACGATCTGCGGCTTCTCCAGCATCAGCTGGTGGCCGCAGTTCTCCAGCACCTCGAACTCCGAGCGGGCGAGTCTTTCGTGGAGCGCGCGGGCACGCTCGGCGGGCGTCAGGCCGTCGCTGTCGCCGGAAAGGATACGGACCGGCAGCAGCAGGCGATCCAGCTCCTGGTGCGGCAGCCAGCTCGCCTGGCTGACCAGCGCCTTGAATACGTCGAGACGGTTGCTGCGCGTCAGCTGTTCCTCGTAATCGATCAGCTCCGGGTCGGCGCTGGCGTGCCAGGCGCGCTCACGAAAGCCCCTGGACAGCAGCGGGCGGAACCACTCCAGCAGCCACGCCGGCAACGACAGCAGGCCGCCCCGCCCCAGCGGGCGGTCGAGCTGGGTGCCCAGCAGCAGCGCGGAGTCGACCAGCGCGCCCTGCCCTTCGGCCTGCAAGACCAACAGGCTGCTGACGCTCAGGCCGGTGCCGAATGAGTGCGCGGCGAGGATGTTGCGCTCCCCGGCGTAGCGTCGCAGCACCGCGACCTGATCGGCCACCAGCTCATCCCAGGCATAGTCCGCCGCGCGCCGGGGCTTGTCGCTGGCGCCGTGGCCCAGCAGGTCCCAGGCCACCAGGCTGTAGCCTTCGGCCTGCAGCTCGCGCCATTGTTCGCGCCATTGGTCCTTGTTGCCGCCGCCGCCGTGGGCGAAGAACACCACAGTCTGCGGGTAGCGGTGGCCGCGGCTGTGCGCCAGGCTGATGTGCCGGCCGGGGCGGATTTCCACGCGCTCGCCGCGTACCAGCGGCAGCACTTGCGTCCAGTGTTCAGCCATGTTCGGCAGTCTCCTTGCTGTGGGCCAGGCCCAGGTGATCGCGCAGGGTCCTGCCACTGTAGCGCCGGCGGAACAGGCCGCGCTGCTGCAATTGGGGCACCACCTGGGCGACGAAATCGTCGAAGCCGCCGGGCAGGTACGGCGGCATGATGTTGAAACCGTCCGCTGCGCCGGATTCGAACCACTCCTGCAACTGGTCGGCGACGTCCGCGGCGGTACCGGCAACCACCCGGTGGCCACGCGCGTCGGCGATCCGCTGGTACAGCTGGCGGATGCTCAAGCCCTCGCGCCGCGCCAGCTCCAGCAGCAGATGCTGGCGGCTGACGCCGGACTCGGTGGGCGGCAGCTCCGGCAGCGGGCCATCCAGCGGCAAGCGCGACAGGTCGAAACCGCCGGCCACGTCGGACAGCAGTGAAAGCCCCACCACCGGCTGCACCAGTTCCTGCAGCTGCGCGCGGCGCTCCTCGGCCTCCGCGCGGCTGGCACCGAGGATCGGCAGCACGCCGGGTATTACCTTCAACGCGGCGGGATCACGCCCATGGCGCGCCACCCGCTGCTTGATGT
>NZ_JBGLYK010000074.1:0-23661 GCF_047304025.1 Pseudomonas sp. Pseusp97
GTTCACTTTCCACGGCTGCAGCAGCTTGCCCAGGCCGCAGCCGTGGAAAGTGAACAGGTGCTGCGGCAGCGCCTCGACGTGCTCCAGCGGCACGGCCACCACGCAGGAATCGCCGTAGCCGGTAGTGACGCCGTAGATCACGCCTTCCTTGTCCAGCAGGGTGTCGAGGAACTGCGCGCCGCGGGCGATCCGCGCGCGGAATTCGGCGTCGTCGTCCAGGCGGCTTTCCACGCGGCGCTCGGCGAGGGCGACTATCTGCTCGATGCTCAGGTGGCCTTGGCCGAAAACCGGCGTGTCAGTGGCTGTCGTCATGGGCTTTCCAGAACGGGTAGAAGTTGAACCACTGCTGCGGCGCGCGCAGGCAGTAGTGTTCCAGGCGCTGGGCGTAGCGCCGGGTCCAGTGTTTCAGCACCTCGGCGCGGTCGCTGCGGCGCCACTGGATACGCTCGGCGAAGGGCTCCAGGTGCACGCGGTAGCGGCCCTCTTCCTTCAGGCAGAACATCAGGTTGGCCGGGCATTGCAGCAGCCCGGCGAGCAGCCAGGGCCCCTGCGGGAAGGCGGCGGGCGCGCCGAGGAAATCCACCTCGACATTGCGCCCGCCGTGCAGCGGAATGCGGTCGCCGGCGATCGCCAGCCACTCGCCGGCGTCCAGGCGCTGGGACAGCTGCAGCATGATCGCCGGGTCCAGCTCGCTCACCTGGATCAGGCGCAGGTGGCTGGCGCCGGATTCGCCCAGCAGCTGGTTGAACTGCTCGGCGTGGCGGGTGTGCACCAGCACGTTCATGCGCACCTTTTCGCCCAGCTCGGCCAGCGCGCGGCAGACTTCGAGGTTGCCCAGGTGCGCGCCCACCAGCAGCTGGCCACGGCCGCTGCGCAATTGCGCGCGCAGGTTGTGCGGGTCGTTCAGTTCGATGCTGGCGAGGTCCAGGCGACCGGCCCAGACGTCGAGCTTGTCGAGGATGGCGTCGGCGAAGGCCATGAACTGGCCGAACACGCGGCCGGTGCTCGGGCTCAGCGAGGCGTCACCGCTGTGCTGTGCCAGGCGCTGCTGATACTCGCGGATGGCGCGGCGCGCGCGGGAGCCGAAGAGGAAGAAGTACAGCACTATCAGGTGCAGCAGCGGCGACAGCAGGCGGCGGCCGAGGGTGCGCGCCGCCCACGCGGTGAAGCGCATCAGCAGCAGGCTGCCGCGCTCGCGCTGTTGCGCCCAGTGCTGCGCGCTCACGCGGCGCTCCGCAGGCGGCGCCAGAGGATGGCCGGCGAGCGCCAGAGCATGCCGAAGAACAACCGGGCATGCATGGAGGAGATCAGCGCGTTGTCGTGGAACAGGCGGAAGTGCGAGAGGCCGTCCAGCGGGTAGTGCACCTTGGTCGGCAGCCAATGCATCGGCTGGTTGCGCCAGGCCAGGCGGACGAGTATTTCCGGGTCGAAGTCCATGCGCTTGCCCAACTTCGCGCTGTCGAGCAGTGCCAGCGTGGGGGGCAGCGGGTAGACGCGGAAGCCGCACATGCCGTCGCGGATCGACAGCGACAGGCTGTTGATCCACACCCAGACGTGGGTCAGGTAGCGCGCGTACAGGCGGCCCTTGGGCACGCTCGCGTCGTACTGCGGGTAGCCGCAGATCAGCGCATCGGGCTGCTCGCGGGACGCGTCGAGGAAGCGCTGCACGTCGCCCAGGTCATGCTGGCCGTCGGCGTCCACCTGCAGCGCGTGGGTGAAGCCCAGGCGCGCGGCCTCGCGCAGCCCGGCCATCACCGCGCCGCCTTTGCCCTGGTTCACGCTCAGACGCACCAGGTAGGTGTCGCGGACTTCGGCGAGCTGGTCGATCACCACCGCGCATTCGCGGCTGGAGGCGTCGTCCACCAGCACGCAGGGCAGACCGGCGGCGAGCAACTCCGCGACCACCTTCGGTAGCGCGTGCTCGTGGTTGTAGACGGGAATCACCGCGCAGGGTTTCGTGGTCATTCGTGCGCCCCCAGCAGGATGCGCCCGGAAGAGCAGGCCGCTTCGCCACGGCTGAAGGCGAAGTACAGCTTGCCGCGCCCGGCGTCCCAGCGCAGCGTCAGTTGGCAGAGGTCGCCCGGCCGCAGCAGCTGCTGGAACTTCAGCACTTCCATGCCGGCGAAGCGCGGCGGCAGGTCCAGTACCTGACGGCCCAGCTGCTGCGCCCACTGCACCTGCACCACGCCGGGCAGTACTGGTGCGCTGGGGAAGTGGCCAGGGAAGCAGGCGAGGTCCGGCGGGATTTCCAGCTGGAAGTGCTGTTCGCCGTCGACCTCATTGTGCGCCAGTACCTCCGGAGCGAGGCTGCGCGGGGCGTGCAGCAGTTCGTCCACCAGCCCTTGCGGCAGCTTGCCCTGGGCATTGCCCGGCAGGCGCAGCAGCAGGCGCCAGCGGCGCGGCAGGGCGAGGGCCTCGCAGTGGCCGGCGAGGTGCTCGCGCAGGCGCTGGGTCAGTGCGCGACGGTCGCCGTTGCGCAGTGCGTGCAAGCCGGCGTCGCTCAGGGCGACCAGCGCGCCGAGGCTGGCGCGATTTTCCTGCACCACCCCCAGGCGCGCTTCGCTGACGAAGGGATGCTTCGCCAGCGCCGCTTCCAGTTGCGGCAGGGAGATGCGTTTTTCTTCCAGCTTGACGATGCGGTCCAGCCGCCCCAGCAGCTCGAAGCGGCCGTCGGCGCAGAGGCGCGCGGCGTCGGCGGTCTGTTCGGTTTCACCCGGCGGCAGGTAGGTCGATTCGATGCGCAGCGCGCCGTGCTCGTCCTGGCTCAGCGCCACGCCTTCGAAGGGCTGCCAGAGCTGGCCGCCCTGGCGCCAGGCGATGCCGCCGGTCTCGGAGCTACCGTAGATTTCCGTGGGAGCCTGGCCAAGGCGCTCGTGCAACTGCTCGCCGGCTTCGGCCGGCAGCGGGCCGCCGGAGGAGAACACCCGCACCACCGGGCGCAGCGCCGGCCAGTCGAGGTTGTCGCCCATGCGCTTGAGCAGCGCCGGGCTGCCGATCCAGGCGAAGCGCGGCTGGTCGAGGCTCAGGCATTGCAGGTCTTCGGGGAAGGCGATCTGCCGACGCAGGAAGGCGCGGCCGGCGGACAGCGGCCAGAGCACGCGGAACAGCAGGCCGTAGATGTGCTGCGCGGCGACGCTGCCGAGGATGCGCGCATCGCCCAGTTCGGCGCCCCAGAGGTTGTCGAGCACCTGCACTTCGTTGCTCAGCTGGCGCAGGGACTTGCCGATCAGCTTGGGCTCGCCGGTGGAGCCGGAGGTGCTGAGCACCAGGCGGCAGGCGTCGAGGTCAAGCTCGGTGGGTTGCAACGCAGGACCATTCAACTCGGCCAGCAGCAGGTCGCCCGGCTGGTCGCCGATCCATGCATCGATCTGCGCGGCCAGGCGCTCGCGGCTGTGGGCGAGGTTGTCCGCCGGCAGGCAGCGATGGTTCCAGTGCCAGCGTCCGCCCGGCGGGCAGCTCCAGCAGCAGCCGGGCGAGGGAAATCGGTTTCATCCTTGACCTCTGACCCGCTGCCGTACCAGCCACTCGACGGCGAACAGCACGCCCATCAGCAGGTAGGAAATCAGGCCGTTGTACAGCGTCCACCAGGCCAGCGGCGCCCACAGTGTGAGAGCAGCGGCGATCAGGCCGTTGCCCAGGAAGAACAGCACCCAGGCCTGGGTCACCCGGCGCGTGTAGCGCACCGCATGGGGCGGCAGCTCCGGCTCGCGCAGGCGGGCCAGGCGCTCCACCAGCGGCGGGCCGAATTTCAGGCTGAGGGCGAACAGGCTCAGCAGGCCTGCACTGATCAGCACCGGGTACCAGCGCAGCAGGTGCGGTTCATTGACGAACCACAGCAGCATGCAGAAGAGCACGGCGGCCAGCGCCATCCAGCGTTGCCCGGGGCGTTGCCCGCTGCCCAGGCTGCGGGCGAACCACAGGCCGCCCAGCAGCAGCGCGAAGAATTTCGGCGACAGGTGATCGATGCCGAAGTAGATCGCGAAGGGGTAGAGCAGCCCGGCCAGCAGCAGGCCGAGCCCGACCAGGCGTGTCATGGGTTGGCCAGGCGATAGACCGCTTCGACCACATCGCCGACGGTGCGCACCGATTTGAACTCCTCGGCGGCGATCTTCTTGCCGGTCTGGCGCTTCAGGTGGTCGATCAGGTCGACGGCATCGATGCTGTCGATCTCCAGGTCCTGGTAGAGGTTTGCGTCGAGGCTGACCTGTTCCGGCTCCAGCTCGAACAGCTCGACCAGGGCGTCGCGCAGGGTGTTGAAAATGTCCTCACGGGTTTGCATGGTCGGCGGTCTCAGGCGGCTTTCTGGGCGGTCACGAAGGCCGCCAGGCTCGCCACGTTGGCGAAGTGCTGGCGGGTGTCCTTGGCATCGGCGTCGATCTTGATGCCGTAGCGTTTCTGGATGGCCAGGCCCAGTTCCAGGGCGTCCACCGAATCCAGGCCGAGACCTTCGCCGAACAGCGCGTCCTGCGCGCCGATGTCGTCAGGGCCGATATCTTCGAGGCCGAGGGCATCGATGATCAGCTGTTTAATCTCCAGTTGCAGATCGCTCATCTCTTGCGAGCTCCTTGATGAAATGCTGGTGCAGGAAGGCATTGAGCCGGCGCGAGGCTGCCGGGGCGGGGCCCTGGCTGGCAAAGACCTGCGGCTCCAGGTCGTCGCCGACGCGCAGGCGGAAATGCACGCGGCGGGCGGGAATGCTGTACCAGGGCTCGGCCTTGGTCAGGGTGGTGGGGGTGACGGTGATGGTCACCGGGGTGATGACGCTGGCGCCGCGCAGGGCGATGGAAGCCGCGCCGCGATGGAATTGCGGTGCCTCGCCCGGTGTGGTGCGCGTGCCCTCGGGGAAGACGATCAGCGTCTGGCCCTGCTGCAGCGCCTCCACGGCTTCATCGAACATGTCCATGCTGCCGTTGTTGCTGATGTACTGCGCCGCCGTCACCGGGCCGCGGGTGAAGGGGTTGGCGAACAGGCTCTGCTTGACCACGCAGTTGGCGTCGCGGATCAGGCCGATGAGGAAGACCACGTCGATCAGCGAGGGATGGTTGGCGATCACCATCTGCCCCGGCCGGCCCAGGCGCGAGACGCCTTCAGCGTCCTCCATGCCTTCTATTTCAAAGCTCAGGACGCCGCTGCGCTGCATGATCTGCACGAACAGCCAGAACAGCCGGCTCACCGTCTGGCGTGCGCGGGCGCGGCGGCGCAGGGCATCGCCGGGCAGCAGCGCCAGCAGCGGGAATACCAGCACGCGCAGCAACAGGCCGCCGACGCCGAAAAGGGCGAAGCACAGGCCGGTGGCGAGCAGGCGCCACAGCCAAGCGTCGGCGCGCTTGCTCAGTGGTTGCGTTGCCAGGTCCATAGACGCTTCTTCCAGGGGTGGTGGATCAGGCCGGTGCGCTCGATCAGCGCGCGCACCAGGTTCAAGGCATTGGGGTGGGACGGCGGAGCAAGGGCCGTGCCGTTTTCCCCGAGTGCCAGTGACCATTCGCTGCCGGCCTTCAGGCGCAGCGCTACGGCGTAGGCAAAGGGCACATCGTCGACCCAGGGCGAATACAGCTCCGGCAGCGGCTCCTCGGTCACCACCAGCAGGACTTCCGCAGCGCCTTCGGCGAGCAGCGCGGCGGCTTCCAGCAGGCCGTGCTCCAGACCGTCACGTTCGCCGGCGATCGCCGTCATTTCGCTGGTGTCCTGCCGCAGGATCGACCACAGACCGATCACCGCGTTGTGCACGGAGAGGCTGAACTGGGTCGGGGACAGTGGTTGTTCGACGGCCAGTTCGCGCAGCAGTTCCAGGCTGCGGCCGGTTTCGCCGTGGCGCGAAACGAAGATCAGCGGCATCGGCGGGCGACCCTCCGCCAACGGCCAGGCGACACTGAACACCATCCGCGCCAGCGGGCTGAGGCGGCGGCGTTGCATGGCGGGGAGAAAGGCGACATCCGGTTGGGCGGCGGCGTCAGGAAGGCGTTCTTCCCGCGCCCAACTCTGCCAGTCGGCGGTCGTGGACAGGCCCGGGCCCCAGGCGCTCCACTGGTCGATATTGAATTGAATCACGCTGAGAGCTCTTTCTGGCCCTTGTGGGCATCCCTGTCGGCAAATGGTCTTCCCTGGATCACCAAGGGCTTCGTCGACACGTGCCATGGCGCAATGCTGGCATTATCCGGGTCACGCGGGTGTCAAGCAAACTTTTGCTTACAAACACACTGGTCGCGTCTCAATTTACCGTCGTCACTGTTACGAAGCTTGTAGGAATCGCCAGCAGCCGCCGAGCGGTCGTCTGGTGAAGGGTGCTCGCCCTTGTCATGGGCTTTGCATAGAATCCATCGGCACTCGATTGGTTCCTGGAGGGACGGCTCATGCGGCGTGTGGTGTTCAATCAGAAGGGCGGGGTGGGCAAGTCCAGCATCGCCTGCAACCTGGCGGCGGTGAGCGCAGCGGAGGGCTACCGCACCTTGCTGGTGGACCTGGATGCCCAGGCCAACTCCACGCATTACCTCACCGGCCTGACCGGCGAGGACCTGCCGGTGGGCATCGCCGACTTCTTCAAGCAGACCCTGTCGTCCGGGCCGTTCAGCCGCAAGGGCAAGGTGGACATCTACGAGACGCCCTTCGACAACCTGCATATCGTCACCGCCAGCCCGGAGCTTGCGGACCTGCAGCCCAAGCTGGAGCAGAAGCACAAGATCAACAAGCTGCGCAAACTGCTGGACGAGCTCTCGGAAGATTACGACCGGATCTACTTGGACACGCCTCCTGCGCTGAACTTCTACACGGTATCCGCGCTGATCGCCGCTGATCGCTGCCTGATTCCCTTCGACTGCGACAGTTTTTCCCGTCAGGCACTGTACGGCCTGCTGCAGGAAATCGAAGAGCTGAAGGAAGACCACAACGAGGACCTGGAAGTCGAGGGCATCGTGGTCAACCAGTTCCAGCCGCGCGCGACCCTGCCGCAACAGTTGCTCGACGAACTGGTGGAAGAGGAGCTGCCGGTGCTGCCGGTTTACCTGATGAGCTCGGTGAAGATGCGCGAGTCGCACCAGGCCTGCACCCCACTGATCTTCCTCGAGCCGCGGCACAAGCTGACCCAGCAGTTCGTCGAACTGCACAGCCTGCTGGAAGCCTGAGCGGTTACTGGCTGATCAGCACATCGCAGGGCGGCCGGCGCAGGAAGTAGCGCGTCGAGCTGCCCAGCATGGCCTGCTCGATGGCGCCGCGGCTGCGGCTGCCGAGCACCAGCAGGTCCGGTGTCCATTCCCGCAACGCCGTTTCCAGCGCCTGCTGGGGCGTGCCCTGCTGCACCGCACAAAGCAATTGCGGCCCGTTGGCCGGCACCTGTGCGCGCTCATCCTGCAGCGCCTGGCGCAGCAGTTCGCGCTGGGTGTCCAGGTGGCTGACGGCGCGGCCGGCGTTCTTGCCCGGTTGGTAGGCGTTGAGCGCCAGCAGCTCGGCTTCGGGCGCCAGCAGCTTGTATCCGGCGCGCCAGGCCTGGCAGGAGCAGTGCGACAGGTCCAGCCCAACGAGCGCCTTGGCGTAGGGCCTGGCGGATTCTTCCACGGCCAGGAGGATCGGCGCGCGGCAATGCCGGGCGATGCGCTCCAGGGTGGTGCCGTCGAAACGCTCCAGCAGTTGCTGGTGGTGCGCGCCGATCACAAGAAGGTCGGCGGCCAGTTCCTGCACCGCCTGGGTGACGGTGTTCGCCGCGCGGCCCTGGCGGATGATCAGCTGATAGTCGGGGATATCGCTGGCGCGAGCCGCATCGCGTAGCGCCACCTCGGCAGCTTCGCGCACCGTGGCCATCATGCGGTCGGGGAAGAACTCCTCGATGACGTGCAGCAGCGTGACGCTGGCGCCGTGCTGGCGGGCCAGCTGGGCGGCGCGGCGCACGGCGATATCCGCCTCGACGCTGAGGTCGTGGGCGACGAGCAGGTTCCGGTACATGGTGGGCTCCCTCTGTGGCGCATCCACTGTCGCGCCACGTAGGAAATTTCACCTTGATGCAGGGCAATAGCCCGGATTCAGCGACTGCGCAGCTGATAGATGGCGTGGCTTTCGGCGACGACGTTGCCTTCCTCGTCCTTCAACTGCAGGTCCAGCACGAATTCCGACTTGCCCTGGTGCGTGGCTTCTTCGCCGATGCGCTGGATTTCCTCGTCGCTGAGCCGGGCGTCCACGGTCACGTCGCTGGCGGCCGGACGCAGGAAGCGCAGGCCGGCTTCCTTGACGATGGGATAGAAATGCCGGGCGTCGAAGCTTGTCAGCATCAGTACCCCGCCGGGCAGCTCGGTCACGGTGAACAGTGCGCCCGCATACATGTTGCGGAGGTGGTTCTCGTTGCCTTTGAGCGGCATGCGCAGGCGCACGTGGCCGGGCTCCAGCACTTCGGCCTTGAGGCCGGTGCGCTTGATGAAGGCGATGTGTTCTTCGGTGAGTTGGCGGATGAATTCCGGGTTATGACGCATGGGCGCGCTCCGATTCGCCGGCGGGGTGTGCTCCCAAGCCTAGCCGCCCCGCGCGCCCTGGCAATGACCGCGCGGATTGACCGAAACGCTCGCCTTCAGATGCCCTGGCGGGAGAGCCAGTCCAGCAACTGCGGCAGCGGCATCGCACCGCTCTGGCGCGCCACTTCCTGGCCATTGCGCAGCAGGATCAAACTCGGGATCGAGCGAATCCCCAGGCGCGTGGAGAGATTCGGGTTGGCGTCGCTGTCCAGCTTGCCCAGGCGCACTTTGCCCGACAGCCGCGCGGCGGCCTGCTCGAACACCGGCGCAAAGCCCTTGCACGGCCCGCACCAGTCGGCCCAGACGTCCACCAGCAGCGGTAGGTCGCCCTTGGCCTGGGCGGCGAAACCGGCCTCGTCGAGGTCGAACGGCGTATCCAGCACGATCGGCGACTGGCAGCGTCCGCAACTGGGCGAATCCCCCAGCCGCGCGGCGGGCACGCGGTTCAGGCCGTTGCAGTTGGGGCAGGGGATGATCAGGGAATCGGACATGACGGGGCTCCTCGGGCTATGGGTGCTAGGTGGTGGCAGGGGATAGGATTATCAAGCGGAGGCGATTCATATCGTCATATGGCATAGAGCAGTAAGTGATTATAAAGTCGTCCCCTCATTACGCGATTCGGTACCAGCTTGGAAGGTGTGTGAATGATAAAGACTATCCCGATGTGGAAGATGTTGATCGCAACCAAAGGTCAGGCGACGGGGCTTGCGGTGCTGGCACTTTTGCCCGTCTTCATCGTTGCCAGTGCGTGGATGTTTTTCGACGGGCTGCAAATTGGGAAAAGACATCAAGCTGCAATGGGCTTTATTGGTTTGCTTTTTTTTATTGTGTGCGCACTAGCATGTACTCCTTCAAAAAAATATATTCCTGGCAAAACATTTCAAGCCTATAGAAGTAAAAAAATCCTTACGCAGAAGGCCATAAAATATGGTTACGGAATCATAGTGCTTGTTGTGGCTGTCTTGTGGGTTCTTGCGCCGGAGGGAGGGATAAAGACAATGGGCTTTGGGATGGTTGGAATCTCTAGTCTTTACGTTCTGTCAAAAAGCTTGAAATTCCACGCAGATGTCGATTTTTCAACAAACGAATATTTGTCGAGTGCCTTGGGATTCTCGGTGGGAGAAAAGGTCCTGGCGAGCTACCAGAATTTTTATGCTGACGAAATTGAAAACGGCAGCAATGCTTTTGCAGTCACAGCGACAAAGATAATCGTGGCGTCGTTTGATGGGTGTATTTGGAGGAAGCTCACGCGGAATCTGGATCAAATTTCGCTTATTGGTATTGTTGGTAGTGAGGATCAAAAATATTTTGTTAAGTTGGTTTTTTGTGATGGTGTTGAGGTTTTGTTAATTGTTGGTCTATATGAAAAAATTACATCAAATCCCATTCTGGTAATCAGGAAGTTGCTGGGGGCGATCGATGCAAGCCTACTTGGGGGGGGGGTGTCGCAGTCAGCAAGTAGGCGGCGGGTTGTTATCAATTCTGGCGCAGTATCGGTTTCGGAAACTCCTGCTTCCGAGGGCACGTCCTCATCTACGGCATCTTTTCGTAATATTGAGTTAGGCTCAGAGGTGCTAATTTCTATCCAGAATGCCGAGGAGGTTGTTCCTGGGCGAAAGTTGGAGCTTTGATATGTCTCATTGTACGAGGTTTGAGTTTTCCTATGTTAATGAGGAAGTCATTGCCAAAGCATTCGGAAAGATGGGGATAAGCCCTGCGACAGATATAGTTGCTGAGTTTCCCAGTGAATTCAGTAAAAAGGTATTGAGCAAAATCGGTTATATGGGTAGCCGGCAATTCAGGGCTGTGTGTGGGAAAACAGTTGATGGATTCAATCTCTTTGTTTGCCAGGTTGATGAGGGCACCTACAAGCTCCTCATTGAGCATGATGATATCTCTGTCGAAGACGAATCGATCAAAACTGATCTTGCTTTGAGCTTTCAGAGAGCGTACATCAGCGTGGCCATCGATGAGACCATTAAACGCATAGAAGCATCAGGTGTTCCAGTAAGAACTACCGAGGCCCTTCATGGCTTCGAAGTTGAGTTTGGGCCAAACTACGAATACAGCATACATGTTACCCTTGCGGGCGATGACATTATGGAGGAGGTGCGTGGCGTGAAAGGCGATATTTGCACAAAGCTTACCGAAGAGCTTGAAGCGCTACTCTCCAGCCCTACTGCGGAACTCTTGACCGAGTGGAAGCCGGAATATACCGTCGTTCACGAAGAGCAAGTCCTTCAAATTCTCAGTGCGAATCTCTAGATGCATATCAATGTACACCACATGGAGTTGAGCCGCGTTAATGGTCCTGGATTGCGCTTGACATTATGGGTGCAGGGTTGCGCGTTGAATTGTAAAGGCTGCTTCAATCAGGGGACCCATGCTCGCGAAGCGGCCAAGCTGATGTCTATTGAGGCGTTGGCGCAGAAGATAAATGTACAGGACATCGCCGGGGTTACCCTCTCCGGCGGGGAGCCGCTGGATCAGGCAGCAGCCCTGGAACAATTGATCTATGCAGTCAATCGCGAGAAAAACTGGATACTCTATACCGGCTATACACCAAAAGAAATATTCCAGAATGAAGCCATGATTCGTGTCGTTAAAGCCGTAGACGTAACATTGGCTGGCCGGTATAGGCATAACGCGGAACATCCCTATCAGTACAAGCAGATCATCAAAGCCAGTGACCGAGTCGACCTTGACTTTTTCCGTGCTGGACGAGTCGTCGAATTTGTTGTTTCAAATTCAGGTGTGACCAAGACCGGTCTTCCGATGCATATATAATTTAGTTCAAGCACAGGGATATTAGGCATGAGCCGGGCTAAGCAGATAACTGATTACCTGAAGGCACGCTATGCGATTCTGGTCATCGAGTCGTTCGAGGAAGAGCGCGCACTCGCAGAGATTTCTGAGATCGCCAAGGCGCTTGGCCATCGTCTATTCGTGTGGAACTCGACGCTAGGCGTACAGACAAATGGCTCCGTGGTTGGGGAAAAAACCTTCGATTTGAAGGTGGCCTTGGATTTTTGCGAAGAAAAAGCAAAAGTAGAAAACAGCAAGAATATCTTTGTTTTTTGTGACGCTCATAATTATCTTACCTCCAGTTCGAATCCTGTCTATCGTCGCCGACTTCGAGATTTTGCCATCAATATTCGTTCGCGCGGATATCGAAGCAATTGCATTGTCGTAGCACCTAGCTTTGAAATTGCCACTGACCTTCAAAAGGAAATCACGCTGGTGGATTTTCCTTTGCCGTCACGCGAAGAAATCACGGGTCAGGTCAGCAAGTTCATAAGCTCCTGGCAAGGCAATGATAATGTCAAGATCGATCTGCCGAGCGATGCCAAGGAAAAACTCATCGATGCTGCGTTGGGCCTTACGGAATTGGAGATTGACAATAGCCTGTCCCGTTCATTGGTAGCGAGCCTGGGTGTCAATGAACACACCGTTAAAGACCTGCTTTCCGAGAAGAAACAGATTATACGGAAGAGCGGTATCCTCGAGTACATCGACTCAAAGGTGAATCTTGACGACGTTGGAGGCTTGGCAACGCTCAAGAAGTGGCTTCATTTGCGCAGTCAGTGTTTCGGGCAGGCTGCGCAGGAGTTTGGTGTCGGAACCCCGAAGGGATTGCTCTTGACCGGGGTTCCCGGTTGCGGAAAGTCGCTCACGGCGAAGTGCGTTTCGTCGTCCTGGAACATGCCGTTATTGCGCCTGGATATGGGGAAAATATTCCAGGGACTGGTTGGCTCTTCAGAGTCCAATATTCGTTCCGCACTACGCACCGCCGAAGCGATTTCGCCCTGCATCTTATGGATCGACGAAATTGAAAAGGGACTCTCCGGCTCTTCCGGAGGCGCATCCGATGGGGGAACGGCGTCGCGCGTATTCGGCACGCTGTTGACCTGGATGCAAGAGAAAACGGCGCCCGTCTTTGTATTTGCTACCGCTAACAATATCGGCAGCTTGCCTCCAGAGCTATTGAGGAAGGGCCGGTTCGATGAAATATTCTTCGTTGACTTTCCGTCAACATTGGAAAGAAAGAAGATTCTTGAAATACACCTGAAGAAGTTGAAGCGTGATCCGGCGAAGTTTGACTTGGACCTGTTGTCTGCTCTGGGGGGCGAGTCGAATTTTGGTAAGGATGTTGTGCTCTCGGGAGCTGAAATCGAAGCTTGGGTTGGGGAATCGCTGATCGAGGCGTTCTCACGGCGAATGAGCGGTTCTGACGATACCAGCGACCTGACGATGGCTGATTTTGAAACCACTATTTCCCGCTTGGTCCCCATGAGCAAAATGCGCAAGGACGAATTTGCGAAGCTTCGAGAATGGGCGAATCAAAATGCAATCAGCGCCTCGGCTGTCGTAGCCGGCCAGAATGATGCCGAAACTCAAGTCGGCGGCAGGCAAATCGACTTTTGAACGGCGGGGATTCTTCAGTGCGTCAGCTCTGTTGCGCCAATCGCGGCGGAGGGTTTGGCCTGTAGAGTGACAGCGTGAGCATTTCTGCTGCTTCACGTGTTGACTTGCCTCTAAGCCGGACCCCCTCGGTGCGCTGCGGGGTTGCGACGATGATCCTGGCGACGCGCTGGCCGAGGTTGTTGTCGCTGGAGTACTCCGCAAAGCGTAAAGCTTACAGCGCGGCCTAATGGCCGCTGGGGATGCCAGCGGCCCTCTGGGTCACACGCGGAAGTGGGTCACCAGCGTCTGCAACTGTCCACCCAGGCGCGCCAGCTCGACGCTGGAGGCGGCGACTTCCTCGTTGGCGGAGGCGGTCTGTTCGGAGACGTCGCGGACGTTGACCACGCTGCGGCTGATTTCCTCGGCCACGGCGCTCTGTTCCTCGGCGGCGGTGGCGATCTGCTGGTTCATCGCCTGGATGTTGGAGACGGTGCGGGTGATCTCCCCCAGGGATTCGCCGGCCTGGCGGCTCAGGGCGACGCTGCTGGCGGTGAGTTCGCGGCTGCCGAGCATGACGCTGGAGACCTGGCGGGTGCCGCTCTGCAGGCCGGCGACCAGGGCTTCGATCTCTTCGGTGGACTGCTGGGTGCGCTGGGCCAGGCCGCGCACTTCGTCGGCGACCACGGCGAATCCGCGTCCGGCTTCGCCCGCGCGGGCGGCTTCGATGGCGGCGTTGAGGGCCAGCAGGTTGGTCTGCTCGGCCACCGACTTGATCACATCCATCACCTTGCCGATCTTCTCGCTCTCCTGTTCCAGGCGCTGCATGGCTTCGGCGGAGCGTTCGACTTCCTCGGCCAGGCGCTCGATCTGCTCCACGGCCTTGTTCACCACGCGGTCGCCGTCCTGGGCCTGGTGGTCGGCGGCGGAGGCGGCCTGGGAGGCCTGCTCGGCGTTGCGCGCGACCTCCTGCACGGTGGCGGACATCTCGTGCATGGCAGTGGCAACCTGGTCGGTCTCGATTTTCTGCGTATTGGCGCCGGCGCTGGTCTGCTCGGTGACGGCGGAGAGTTCCTCGGCGGCGCTGGCGATCTGGGTGACGCCGTCGCGGATGCCGCCGATCAGCTCGCGCAGGCTCTGGCTCATGCGCTGCATGCTCTGCTGCAAACGGCCGAGCTCGTCGCGGCGGCTGACCTGGATGGTCTGCGACAGGTCGCCGGCGGCGATGCGGTCCACCACGGCCATGGTGTCGTGCAGCGGGCGAGTGATCTGGCGGGTGATGATCAGCGCGGCAATGCCGCCCAGTACCAGCGCCAGCAGGGTGACCAGGGTCTGCAGGCTTCGGGCCCTGGCGCTTTCGACGTCGCGGCGATCGAGCTGCAGCTGGTAGAGATTTTCGCTGATCTTGACGATGTCCTGGCCCTGGGCGGTCATTTCCTTACGCGCCTGGACGATCGCGGCCATGTTCTGGCGCAGGGTCTGCACGGCGTCGCGGTAGGTGCGTAGGGCTGTGCCCAGCTGCTGGACGTACTGCGCTTCGGCAACACCGAGGACGCTCTCCAGAGCCGGCAGGCCGGCGATGCTTTCATCGAGGCCGCGGGTCACGCCGTCACCGTTGCTGGTGAGGGCGGTGGCGAGATAGTCGCGCACGTCGTAGCGGGCCTGCAGCAGGTCCTCGCGGGTGCCGGTGATGGCCTGGAAGCGGGTGGCGCGCTCTTCGTCGGCCGGGGCCTTGAGGATGTCCTGCTGGATCTGCGCGGTGAGTTCGTTGGCGCGCGCGGCATTGTCCTGCAGGGTGCGGCGGGTGATGCCGGCGCTCTGGTAGCCGGCGCGCATGGCGGCGAGGGATTTCTCGTAGTCAGCGATGATGCCGCCGAGCTGGTCGAGCATGCGCACGTTCTCGGGACTGACGAAGGACGCGCGCAGTTTCTGCTGCTGCGCCTTGAAGTCGGCCAGGGTGCTCATGACGTTGGCGGCTTCCTGCTCGGCGCCGTCGGCGATCATGTACTGCAGGCGGGTGATGCGCAGCTTGGTGAGGCGCGAGTTCAGCTCGGTGATATCGCTCATCCAGTTGCTGCGGTCGATCAGCGAGCCCAGGCCGACCCAGCTGACGATGGCGAGGATGGCGGTGAAGGCGAGGACCAGGCCGAAGCCCAGGGCCAACTTGAGGTTCACGCTCAGGTTGGAAATCCAGCTGTTCATTGACGATCTCCAGGAAAGGTTGTGTGAAGTCAGGCCGTTCGGAGATTGTTCTTGTTGGGGGCCAGGCGGGCGTACCGCGCTTTGTCGCTATCGGCCGCGTTCGGCAGAACCGTATGGTCGAGGCGAAAAAAACCGCCGGCCTGCTGCACAGCAGGCTGGCGGTCCGGTTGAAGCGAGCTTGGTGCGGGCGTCAGGCCTTGGCCGCGTCCAGCGCCTGGGACAGGTCGGCGAGGATGTCGTCGATGTGCTCGATGCCGATGGACAGGCGCACCATGTCGCGCGGCACGCCGGCCTTCTGCAGCTCCTCGTCGTTGAGCTGGCGGTGGGTGGTGGAGGCCGGGTGGCATGCCAGGGACTTGGCGTCGCCGATGTTGACCAGGCGCACCACCAGCTTGAGCGCGTCGATGAAGCGCGCGCCGGCTTCCTGCCCGCCCTTGATGCCGAACGAGAGGATCGACGCGGGCTTGCCGCCCATGTAGCGCAGCGCCAGTTCCTGCTCGGGATGGTCGGCGAGGCCGGCGTATTTCACCCAGCTGACTTGCGGGTGCTCCTGCAGGTACTGCGCGACCTTCACGGCGTTCTCGCAGTGGCGTTCCATGCGCAGGGCGAGGGTTTCCAGGCCTTGCAGGATGAGGAAGGCGTTGAACGGCGAGAGCGCGGCGCCGGTGTTGCGCAGCGGCACGACACGGCAGCGGCCGATGAAAGCGGCGGGGCCGAAGGCTTCGGTGTAGGTGACGCCGTGGTAGGACGGATCCGGCGTGTTGAGCAGCGGGAAACGCGCCTTGTTGTCGGCCCAGGGGAATTTGCCGGAGTCGACGACGATGCCGCCGATGCTGGTGCCGTGGCCGCCGATGTACTTGGTCAGCGAGTGCACGACGATGTCCGCGCCGTGCTCGAACGGGCGGCAGAGGATCGGCGTCGCGACGGTGTTGTCGACGATCAGCGGCACGCCGTGTCGGTGCGCGGCATCGGCCAGGGCCTGGAGGTCGACGATGTTGCCCGCCGGATTGCCGATGGATTCGCAGAACACCGCTTTGGTGCGCTCGTCGATCAGTGCTTCGAGGGCGGCGATGTCGTCATGGGCGGCGAAGCGGGTCTGGATGCCGAAGCGCGGCAGGGTGTGGGCGAACAGGTTGTAGGTGCCGCCGTAGAGCTTGGCCACCGAGACGATGTTGTCGCCGGCCTCGGCGACGGTCTGGATGGCGTAGGTGATGGCGGCCATGCCGGAAGCCACTGCCAGCGCCGCAACGCCGCCTTCCAGTGCGGCTACACGCTCCTCCAGCACCGCATTGGTGGGGTTCATGATGCGCGTGTAGATGTTGCCGGCGACCTTCAGGTCGAACAGGTCGGCGCCGTGCTGGGTGTCGTCGAAGGCGTAGGAGCTGGTCTGGTAGATCGGCACGGCCACGGCCTTGGTGGTCGGGTCGGGGCTGTAGCCGGCGTGGATGGCCAGGGTTTCCGGTTTCATTGTTCGAGCTTCCTTGTGGCAGAAAGTCCCGAGGATGCTGGCGGCGCCCGGCGCCGGTCAATGACCGGGAGCAAGGCTGGCCGGGCGCCGCTAGATCGCTTTTTGCTGAGCTTATAACCGGCTCAGGAGGAGCAGCTGATTTCCAGATGACGGCCCCAGTCCGGCGGGCGGCGGGTGAAGACCTCGGCGTCGGGTTGCTCCTGGAAGGGCCGGCTGAGCACTTCGTGCAGGCGGCGCACCACGCTGAAGTCGCCCTGCTCGGCGGCGCTGATGGCCTCCTGGGCGAGGTAGTTGCGCAACACGTAGAGCGGGTTGACCGCATGCATGCGGGTGCAGCGTTCGTCCTGGCTGCCGCCTTCGCGTTCGGTGCGGGCCAGGTAATCGGCGGCCCAGGCGTCGAAACCGGCGAGGTCGACGAAGTCTTCGCGGACCACGGCGAGCGCCTGCTCCGGTGCCTGTTCGCCAAGGCGGCGGAAGAACAGTGAGTAGTCCACCGCGCCCTTCTGCATGGTCTGCAGCAGGCGCTGCACCAGCTCCAGGTCGCCTTCTTCGGCAGTGGTGAGGCCGAGGCGGCGGCGCATCAGGTCCAGGTAGTTCGCCTGGTAGAGCGGCAGGAACAGGTCCAGCGTGGCGCGCAGGTCGTCCACTTCGACGAAGGGTGTCAACGCCTGGCCCAGCGCGGCGAGGTTCCAGTGGGCGATGGGCACCTGGTTGCTGAAGGAGTAGCGGCCGGTGTCGTCGGAGTGGTTGCAGATGTGGTTGGCGTCGAAGTCGTCGAGGAAGGCGTAGGGGCCGTAGTCGAAGGTGATGCCGAGGATCGACATGTTGTCCGTGTTCATCACCCCGTGGCAGAAACCGTACGCCTGCCAGAGGGCGATCATCTCGGCATTGCGTTCGACCACTTCGCGGAAGAACGCCAGGTAGGGCTTCTCGTCGTCCAGGCACTGCGGGTAGTAGGACTTGAGGACGAACTCGCCGAGGGTGCGCAGGTGCTCTTCCTGCTTGGTGTAGTAGAAGTATTCGAAGTGGCCGAAGCGCACATGGCTGGGCGCCAGGCGCAGCAGCATGGCACCGGTTTCCTTCGACTCGCGCCACACCGTGGTGCTGGAGCTGGTGACGCACAGCGCACGGCTGCTGGGAATGCCCAGGGCGGCGAGGTATTCGCTGGCGAGGAATTCGCGGATCGACGAACGCAGCACCGCGCGGCCATCGCCCATGCGCGAGTAGGGCGTCTGTCCGGCGCCCTTGAGGTGCAGGTCCCAGTGCTCGCCGGCGTCGTTCAGCACTTCGCCCAGCAGCAGGCCGCGGCCGTCGCCCAGGCGCGGGTTGTAGGAGCCGAACTGGTGCCCGGAGTAGACCATGGCCCGCGGGTCGGCTTCTTCCCAGAGTTTGTGGCCGGCGAAGATTTCGGCGAACAGCGGGCTTTGCGCCTCGCTCGGGTCGAGGTCGAGCAGGGCCATGGCGGCGGGGCTGACGACGACCAGGCGCGGGTCGGCGATGGGGTCGGGCAGGACCTGGGTGGAAAACACGTCGCCCAGGCGGGCGAAGCGGTTATCGAAGGTCAGTTCGTCGAGCTTTTTCACAGGCTAACTCCGGACAAGTCCGAGCATTGTGCTCGGACTTGTCCGAAGGCGTCCACCCTCAGGCCTTGTCGCCGCTGGGCTTGTCCTGGGGCGCGGGCAGCTTCACCGGCGTGGCGGCGGGGGCCTGCTGGCCGACTATCACCTGGGCTTCCTGGCCCTGGAAGTTCTTCAGGAACACGTCGACCTGGTTGAAGGCCATGTCGATGCCGGCCTCGCGGAAGGCCAGGGCGATGCGCGTGAGGGTCTCGTCCACCGCCGGGTTGCGGTCGCCCAGCTCGCGCACGTGGAAGCGCAACTCGTAGTCGAAGGTGCTGGCGCTGATGGTGGTGAAATACAGCACCGGCTCCGGGTCGCGCAGGATGCGGGTGTTGGCGTGGGCGGCGTCGAGCATGATCTTGCGCGCCAGCGGCAGGTCGCTCTCGTAGGCCAGGCCGATCTTGATGGTCACCCGCGTGACGGTATCGCTCAGCGACCAGTTCACCAGTTGGCCGGTGATGAAGGTCTGGTTGGGGACGATGATTTCCTTGCGGTCGAAGTCGGTGATGGTGGTGGCGCGGATGCGGATCCGGCTGACGGTGCCGGACAGCGTGCCGATGGTCACCACGTCGCCGATCCGCACCGGGCGCTCGAAGAGGATGATCAGGCCGGAGACGAAGTTGGAGAAGATCGCCTGCAGGCCGAATCCCAGGCCGACCGACAGCGCGGCCACCAGCCACTGCAGCTTGTCCCAGCTGACGCCGAGGGTGGACAGCGCGCTGACGATGCCGACGCCGCTGATGGTGTAGGACAGCAGGGTGGTGATGGCGTAGGCGCTGCCCTGGGCGAGGGTCAGGCGCTGCAGCACCAGTACTTCCAGCAGGCCGGGCAGGTTGCGCGCCAGGGCGACGGTCACCGCGGCGATCACCAGCGCCATGAGGAAGTCGCTGAGGCTGATCGGCGTGGTGGACGCCGCGTCGCCGGTGCCGCTGGTGTACTGGTAGAGGGTCACGTTGTCGAGATAGGAGACGACGCTGATCAGGTCGGCCCAGACCCAGTACAGGGTGACCACGAAACCGATCAGCAGGCCCAGGCGGATCAGGCGCATGGACTGGTCGTTGATCTGCTCGATGCCCAGGGTCGGCTCCTCGATCACCTCGGTGCCTTCGATACCTTCCTTGGGCGCGTTCTGGCGGTTCTTCAGGGCGCGCTGGTAGGCCAGACGGCGCGCGGCAACGCCCATGCCGCGGACGAAGGTGGCTTCCACCACCATCCAGAACATCAGCAGGAACAGGGTGTCGATCAGCCGGTCGGTGAGCTTGAGCGCGGTGTAGTAGTAGCCGAAGCCCACGGCGAGGAACAATGCCACCGGCAGGGCGGTGAAGCCCAGGCCGACGATCATCTTGATCATCGACGGACGCTCGCTGGACGGGCTGTTGAACAGCAGCTGGGCAAGCAGCCAGGTCATCGCGCCGTAGCCGAACAGCACCACGGCGATGCCGATCACGTCATCGGCCAGGGAGGCTGGCGAATGCTCGGCAACGGTCACCACGGCAACCAGCGACATGACCACCAGACCCAGGCGGCGCATCAGCTTGCCGAGGAACTGCACCTGCGGCTGGCTCCAGTGGAAGTGCCGCTCGGCGATGCCGCCGGGGCGCAGGATGCGGTGCGCGGTGTAGAACACCAGCCAGACCTGCGCCATTTCCAGCAGCGCGCTGCCCAGCGTGGCGTTCTGCCCGCGGGCGTCGAGCAGCAGGGCCAGGCCGGCGATGGCCAGTGCGAGCGTGCCGGGCAATGCCAGCAGCACGGCGAGCAGCAGGGCCAGCGGCGTGTGGGCCTGGCTGTCGCGCTTGAAATGGCCGATGTCGTCGTTGAGCGATTCCAGCTTGTCGTAGAGGAAGCGGCGCTTCCACAGCAGCGCGGCGACCAGCAGGAACAGCGGCAGGAACAGGAAAGGCTGGTCGATCAGGCCCTCGCCCAGCTCCTTCACGCCCGAGCCCCAGGGCACTTCGGCCAGTTGGTGGTGCAGCAGGGCCGGGGTCATCTTGAACCAGGAGAGGTCCAGCGGACGGTTGCTGGGAATCCAGAACATCTGCTCGTCGAGGGTCGCGCGCAGGCTGTCGGCGGTCTCCTTGAGCTGCTTCTGGTTCAGCTGCAGGTTGATGGCTTCGTTGAGCAGCGCGTTCAGCTCGTGGTTGAGGCGCTCCATCAGCTCCAGGCGGGTGTCGACCAGCTCGGACAGGTCATGGCGCAGCTGCGGGGTGAGGCTTTCCTGCGATTGCTGGGCCAGCAGGTTGTCGATGTAGACCTGGGTGTTGTTGATCTCGTCGCGCTTCTGGTTCAGCTCGAACTGGTACAGGCGCAGGTCGGCGATCTCGTCGGCGAGGTCCTGGTCGGTCTTGATCACCGGCAGCGACTGCTTCTGCTGGTAGAGGATCTTCGACAGCAGCAGGCTGCCGCGCAGCACGTTGATCTGCTCGTCCAGCGCCTGCTCGCCCTGGGTCAGGTTGTCCAGCTGCTGCTTGGCTTCCAGGTTGCGCCGGGTCAGGGTGTTGAGGCGGTCGGTGGTGCGCAGCAGGTAGTCGGAAAGCTTGAGGTTGGCGGCGTTCTCGTGGCTCAGCAGGCTGTCGGTGCCGGCAGCCTGGTCGGCGTCCTTGGACAGCTCGGCGACGGTCTTCTCCGACTGTTCGCGGCGCTTGTCGCTGATCATCGCCTGCAGTTCGAGGGTCTCGCGCTCCTCGCGGCCGATGCGCTCGGCCAGCAGGTCGCGCTGGCTGGAGGCGAGGTCGAGCAGCAGGTTGTTGCCGGCCAGCTGCTGGCGCAGCAGCAGGTTCTGCGCGAGCAGTGCGGCCTGCTCGGCGAGCAGCTCATTGCGGCGCTCCTCGGCCAGCGGCTTGGCGCCTTCCTTGCCGGCCTTGAGTGCGGTGTTGATGTCCAGCAGGCGACTCTGGTTCTTGCTCAGGTCGGCCTGGGCGCGCTCGGGGCGGGTCTGCGCGGTGAGGATCTCGCTCTTGGCGTCGATCATCTCCTTCTGCCACGCGGCCAGCTGGGTGGATTGCTCGTTGAGCAGCATCTCCAACTGGGTGGTGTTGTAGCCGCCGTAGCGCTGGGCGGCGGGCTTGTCGCTGCTGCCCTTGAGGCGAGTGAGCGCCTTCTGGTTCTCGCTGATCAGCTTGGGTGCGTCGGCCAGGCGGCCCTTGAGCTCGGTGAGCTGCTTCTCGCTGTCGGCCTTGGCGGCCAGCAGCTTGAGGGTGTTTTCCAGGCTGGCCTTGATCGGCTTGGACTCGGCGTCCGACAACTTGCGGTCGGCGAGGCCGTCGAGGCTCTGTTGCACCTTTTCGGCGCTGGGCACTGTGGTATCGACGGCCAGCGCGGGCAGGCCGGTGAGCGTGCCGCCCAGGAGGACGGCGGTCAGAAGGGTACGCAGCAGGAATGACATGGTCGCGTTCAGCGGCTCGTGCGGAAAAAAGTGGAGTGAGGGTAGTGCTGGCGAGCCGGCACCCGCAAGCGGGCACCGGTGGGCGGTCAGAGGAAGAGCCCCGGACCGGGACGACCTTCCGGGAATTTGACCCCGACCTTGCGGATCTTGTTCCCGTCCAGGGCGGCCACGGTCCAGGTCAGGCCGTTCCATTCGACCTGGTCGCCGATGATCGCCTGGCCGCCGATCTCGTGGGCGATGAAGCGGCCCAGGTTCTGCTCGCCGTCCACGCCTTCGAGTTTCAGACCATAGAGCGAGGCCACGGCGGACAGCTGGGCGTCGCCTTCGAGGACGAAGTCGCCGAAGAAGCGCGCGCTCAGGCCGCGGTCCGGCGCCTGGCTGAACAGCTTGCCCAGCGCGGAGAGGTCATGCTCGTGGCCGATCACGCAGAGGATATCGTCGGCCTCGAGGATGGTGCTGCCGGACGGGTGCAGCAGCTGGGTGCCGCGGAACAGTGCGGCGATGCGGGTGCCCTCGGGCATCTTCAGCTCGCGCAGGGCGGCGCCGATGCACCACTTTTCCTTGCTCAGGTGGTAGACGAACAGCTCCCACTCGCTGGTCGGGTGGACTTCCAGGCCGGCGCGGGAGATCGGCGCCGGGTCCGGCGGCACCACCACGCGCAGCAGTTTGGCGGCCCAGGGCAAGCTGGTGCCCTGCACCAGCAGCGAAACCAGCACGATGAAGAAGGCCACGTTGAAGAACAGCTGGGCATTGGGCAGCCCGGCCATCAGCGGGAACACCGCGAGGATGATCGGCACCGCGCCGCGCAGGCCGACCCAGGCGATGAAGGCCTTCTCGCGGCCATGGAAGGCGCGGAACGGGAACAGCCCGACCAGCACCGACAGCGGGCGGGCGAAGAGGATCATCCACAGCGCCAGACCCAGGGCGGGCAGGGCGATGGGCCAGAGGTCGTGGGGCGTGACCAGCAGGCCCAGTACCAGGAACATGCCGATCTGCGCCAGCCAGGCCATGCCGTCGAGCATGTGCATGATGCCGTGGCGCGAGCGGATCGGCTGGTTGCCCAGCACCAGGCCGCACAGGTAGATGGCGAGGATGCCGCTGCCGTGCACGGCGTTGGCCAGAGCGAAGATCAGCAGGCCGCCACTGATCGCCAGCAGCGGATAGAGGCCGTTGGCCAGGTGGATGCGGTTGATCACCTGCAGCAGCAGCCAGCCACCGCCCAGGCCCAGCACCGAACCGATGCCGAACTCGCGCAGGAAGTGCCAGAGGAAGCTCCAGCTCACGCCGCTCTCGCCGTGGGCGAGCATGTCGATCAGGGTGACGGTGAGGAACACCGCCATGGGGTCGTTGCTGCCCGACTCGATTTCCAGCGTGGCGGTGACCCGCTCGTTCAGGCCCTTGCCGCCCAGCAGCGAGAACACCGCCGCGGCATCGGTGGAGCCGACGATGGCGCCGATCAGCAGCCCTTCCATCCAGCTCAGCTTGAACAGCCAGGCGGCGGCGATGCCGGTCAGCCCGGCGGTGATCAGCACCCCGGCGGTGGCCAGCGACAGGGCCGGCCAGAGCGCCACGCGGAAGCTCGACACCCGCGTGCGCAAGCCGCCATCGAGCAGGATCACCGCCAGCGCCAGGTTGCCTACCAGGTAGGCCATGGGGTAGTTCGAAAAGCCGATGCCGCCGGGGCCGTCGGTACCGGCGACCATGCCCACGGCGAGGAAGATGACCAGGATCGGGATGCCCAGGCGCGAGGACAGCGAGCTGACCAGGATGCTCATGCCGATCAGCACCGCAGCGATCAGGAAATAGCTGTTGATGGCCACGGCATCCAAGGTGTCGACCTCCTGGGGAATGGGGGAGTGGCGACGCTACTCAAGGATCAGGATGCAGGCCGCATGCCAATCGATTCTAACCTGCGGATTTACAAGGCTGTCAAAGGTTTGTTGCGGACCGTGCAGCGGCGCTTTCCGGCCACGGCCCGCGGGCGGCCCAGGTGGGAACCAGACTCGGCGAGGCCAGCTCGTCGGGCGCCCAGGCGACGGCGATGGCAAGTCGATCGCCTCGCAGAGCCGCTATTTCAACGCCCTGGTCAACGCCGGC